>DASQJV010000547.1:0-5606 GCA_035630855.1 Allosphingosinicella sp.
ACCAAGCACAACATCATCTCCGACGAGGCGAAGCTGCTCCTCACCGTCCGAAGCTACAACCAGAAGACCCGCCGGGCCCTGCTCGACGGGATCCAGCGCATCGCCCGGGGCGAGGCGATCGCGGCCGGAATGCCGGAGGACAGGATGCCGGTTGTGACGATCCGCGAGGGCGAGTTCACGCCGGCGGCGATCAACACCGACAAGCTCAGCGCCGACACCGCCGCTCTCTTTCGTAAGCGCTTCGGCGCGGAGCGGGTGCGGGCGGTGCCGCCGCCGATGGTCGGCGAGGATTTCGGCCGCTATCACCTCGCCGACGAGAAGATCGAGAGCCTGATCTTCTGGGTCGGCGGCGTGCCGCAGGCGAAATGGGACGCCGCCGGCGGCGACACCTCCAGGCTCCCCTCGCTCCACAGCCCCTATTGGGCGCCGGAGGCCGAGACTGTGATCGCGACCGGAATCGAGGCGATGGTGACCGGGGCGATGGGGGTTCTGGGGAAGAAGTGACTTAAGCCAGGGCCCTCAGTCGAAGGTCGAGAACACCCCCCTCGCCCGCGCCGCCGCCGCCTTCTCCGGCAGATATTCCCAATGCCAGGGCTCGCTCCTCACCGTCCGAAGGAAGCCGAAGCGGGTCGCGTTCGCCGCCAGCCACACATAGACTGGGTTGCTTCCGCCGCCATTGACGTCGATGTCGAAGGCGATGCCGTTCTGGTGCTTGGAGTAACCGGGCGGATTGGCCGGAGCGAAGCCCGGAAGCCCCTTCTTGCGCCCCTCATAGAGGAATTTCTGCTCGGGCCAGGACCGGAACCCGCTGTTGACCCCGATCGACACGCCGTCGCCGTCCGCGGCTTCCGCCATGGCGAGGAACTTGTCGCAGGTCGCCTCGGAAATGAACCTGATCTCCTTGTCGGTGCCGACCAGCATGACCAAAGCGACCTGGCCGATATAGGTCCCGTCCGACCAGGCCGCGTTGGGCCCGAAGCGGCTCGCGCCCGGCGGCGGCGGAAGCGCGCCGATCGTCTCCGACAGCAGCTTGCCGCGCAGATTGACGGCCGCCGTCCAGCCAAGCTCCGCGGCGCCGTCCTCGGAGAGCGCAAGGACATAGACGTTGACCGCCTCCGATCCGGCGGGAATCGCCTTGACCTCGCCGATCCGGATTTTCGCGCCCTTTGGGATCAGGACCGGTCTTCCGTCGTCGCCGACCACATATTCGCCGAGCGCGTCCGGCTTGCGAAGCCTGGCGTCCGGATCGACGACCGCGAATTTCTTGCCCCTGAAGCTTTCCGAATTCATCGCTCGACCCTTCGAATCCTACCAGTCGCTCCTGCACTGCGCCGAACGCCAGCATCGCGTCCGCCACCTTCCTGGGGCGGCGATGCCGGCGTCTTCGCGAAGCCGAGACGACCGTCGGAGATTCGGCGGTCGTCGGCAAGCCAATCCGAACGCGCCCGGGCCTAGAGCCGCAGGTCGCCGAGGTCGTTGACCTCGCGGGCGAGATCGGCCGGGACCCGGAGCGCCTCCAGCCCCCGCGGCACGATCGCCGCCTCGGGCCGCTCGACGACGTCGACTCCCTCGATCGCCCCGAAGTCGATTCCGGCGCGGGCCTTGAGGTCGGCGACCCGGACCTGGAAGAGCTTGAACGGGTCCAGGTCGATCGCTTCGAGGTCGGACAGCAGAGGCTCCTGGCTGAGGACGAAGGCGGCCAGCCGCAGATCCTGGCCGACGACGTAGGCGACGAGCTTCCAATATTCGCGAGGCAGCCGGATGCCCCGGTAGAGCAGGTCATCGTCCGAGAAGAGCGGCCCGGCGAATACCGACAGCCTGATGTCCTGGACGTCGACCTGCTCCAGGATCAGGTTCTCGAGATTCCCCCACAGCCCCTTGCGGCTCGACTGGTTGTAGCGCTCATGCTGGGGCGCGATGTTGGTGTAATAGCTGGAATCGGCATTGGCCTGCTTCGCCTCCGCCACTTCGCCCCAGACAAGGTCGGCCCGGCGGGCGATGTGGCCGCGGTCGAGCTTGTTGTTGGCATAAGCCTCGTTGCCGATCTGGCGGGCGGCCGGGATCCGCGGATCGAGCTGGAAATCGTCGCGTCCGGTGCGGACGATCCGGGAGCCGTCGATGTTCCAGGCGACATAGCGGGCCATCCGCCGGCTCTTGCTGAGGCAGACGGAGAAATGCGTGTAGGGAATGAGCGGCTGGCCTCCGAACAGGAGGGCGTCCTTGCGCGCGGCCGGGCTGAGCTCGGGCAGCGGCAGCGGGACCCGGAGGAACAGGGGATTGTAGCCGCTGCGGAACAGGTCGGGGCCGGTCGCCGGGGTCTTCGTCTTCGCCGCGGGCGCGGCCGCGGGCTCGAGCACGAAATCGAGCTTCTTCTGGACCGACAGCGGATAGCAGGCGAGCGCATGCTCGTCGGTGCTTCCGCCGGACTCGCCGGCGAAATGGAGGCCGGCGAAGATGTCGGTCGCCTTGGCGCCGGACGCGATCATCCAGGCCGAGCCCGAATCGCCGCCCATGCTGATCTCGCCGTCGGAAGGCGGGTGCGCCGGATCGACGCCGATCTCGAAACCGCCGATCGGCTGCTCGCCGGCGGGCGCCCGATAGTCGATCTTGGCGATGACGTCGATGCGCCGGACGATTCCGTAGGTGACGCCGGTGGTGCGGCCGGATTTGACCACCTTGTCGCCGAGCGCGACCCGAGCCATCCGCGCCGCGGTCACTCCCAGTTCGAGGACCGGCCGCTCGATCCCGCGCTGCTCGATTCGGGCGAGGGCGCAATCGCCGGCGTTGCCGAGATGGCTGCGCAGGAGCTTGCCGGCGACGTTGCCGGCGACATTGTTGTCGTCGAACGGTCCCGGCTGGACCACCGGGTCGCCGATCGCTCCGCGGTTGCCGTGAAGGACGTGCCAGTTGGACAGGACGCAGGGAGCGCCGCTGATCCGATCGAAGACGATGAGGCCTATCGTACCGGCCGTGCCCTGGGGGTGCGAGATGCTGATCCCGGGCCGGATCGGATCGCGCCGGACCTTGCGCTCGTCGAGCGCCTCGACGTCGACCAGCTCGAAGGCCGGCTTGTAGCTCCGCTCGATGACGTCGGTCGGGACCACGGTTCCGTCGGCGAGGACGATGGTCGCGGGGATCTCGGTCGTGTCGAGCGATTCGAGCGCCGACGCGCCCTTCTCGCCGACGGTGAACTGAAGGCTGATCGGGCCGTCGCCGTTCTTCAGGCCGACTCCGATCGAGGTGATGTTGGGGTCCTTGAGATAGTCGTTGCCCTTGGCTCGGACATGGCTTCGAAGCGCCTCGATGAGTGCGTCGTCCTTCGTCGTGCCCTTCCGCCTGGATGCCTTGGCCATGGTCGATCTCCCGTCCTGCCATGGCTGGATAGACGAGGCGCCGACAGGTTCGTGTGATCGGCGTCACGCGCAACGATGCCGGCCTGGTGCAATCTCGTCGGGATGCGGCCGATCCCGGTCGCGGCTCTGGCAGGAGGCGGAAGATGGGCTTGTTCAGCTGCGGCAACACCAGGAACTATCTGAAGAAATACGGCTACGGGACGATCGCCCTCCCCCGCGAGGGGATCAAGCCGCTGCTGATGTTCGTCAAGAAAGGCGACAGGCTCACCCCGCTCGGCCCCCTGACCAGCACCTTCCTGCCCGGAACGTCCCCGGTCCCGACGGCCAATCGGCACCAGTCGGCGGCGGTCAGCGGCGAGCAGTCGAAGAGCATCGACGCCGCGATCGGCCTCAGCATACTCGGCAACGTCATCGGCGCCCTCGCCGGCTCCGCCCTCGGCCTCGATGTCGCCTACAAGAAAGCGAGCAAGGTTCAGTTCGAGTTCGGCGAGGTGATGGAGGAGACGATCGACATCACCGCCCTGGACCAGTTCCTGTCGAACGGCTCGGTGACCGGCAGCATCGGCAATTTCGTCAAGCAGGCGCTCGAGAAGGACGAGGTCTATGTCGCCGTCGCCACCCTCGACGCCCGGCAGATTTCGGTTCAGGCGACGGACAGCAGCCAGGTCGGAGTCAAGGTCGACGTCCCTGTCATCCAGCAGATCGTCGGCGGCAAGATCGCGGTCAGCAGCGGCGGCGCGGGCAGCTCGAAAATCACCTACGCGTCCAACACGACGCCGCTGTCCTTCGGCCTCAAGGTCGTCAGGCTGATCGTCGACAAGGGCAAATATACGACGATGAAGACCGTCAAGCCCGACGTCGGCGCCGAGGCCGTCGCCGCCGCCGGCGGCGGCGAGGCGCCGGACGTGCTCGGACCGGAGCTTCGATTCGAGCTGTGACCGCCCCGGCCGCGCCCGCGGGCGTGGCCGGTCGGCCCCTCACACCACCCCGAAGGCCAGCATCGCGTCGGCGACCTTCTTGAAGCCGGCGATGTTGGCGCCCTTCACATAGTCGACATAGCTGTCCGAGACCCGGCCATATTCGATGCAGCGGTCGTGTATGCCGTTCATGATGTCCTTGAGGAGGCGCTGCAATTCCTCCTCCTTCCAGCTCAGCCGGGCGCTGTTCTGGCTCATCTCGAGGCCCGAGACGGCGACTCCGCCGGCGTTGGCCGCCTTGCCCGGCGCGTAGAGCATTCCGGCGTCCTTGAAGATCTGCACTCCGGCAAGGTCGGTCGGCATGTTCGCCCCCTCGGCGACCGCTATGCAGCCGTTCCTCACCAGGGTCCGGGCGTCCTCGCCGAGAAGCTCGTTCTGGGTCGCGCAGGGCAAGGCGACGTCGCATTCGACCCCCCAGGGCCGGCCGCCTGGGTGGAAGCTCGAGCCCTTATATTCCCCGGCATATTCGCAGATCCGGCCGCGGCGCTTGGTCTTGTGCGCCTTCACCCAGTCGATCTTCTCCTGGGTGATCCCGTCGGGATCGTGGATGAAGCCCTCCGAATCGGAAAGGGTGAGGACCTTGCCGCCGAGCTGGACGACCTTCTCCGCCGCATGGGTGGCGACGTTGCCGGAGCCCGAGATGACGGCCCTCTTGCCGACCAGGTCCTGCCGCCGGGTCGCGAGCATGTTGGCGAGGAAATAGACCGCGCCGTAGCCGGTCGCCTCGGTCCGGATCAGCGAGCCGCCATATTCGAGCCCCTTGCCGGTCAGGACGCCCTCCCAGCTGCCCGTGATCCGTTTGTACTGGCCGAACATGAAGCCGATCTCGCGCGCGCCGACGCCGATGTCGCCGGCCGGCACGTCGACGTCGGCGCCGATGTGACGGTAGAGCTCGGTCATGAAGCTCTGGCAGAAACGCATGATCTCGTTGACGCTCTTGCCCTTGGGATTGAAGTTCGCGCCGCCCTTGCCGCCGCCCATCGGCAGGCCGGTCAAGGCATTCTTGAAGGTCTGCTCGAAGGCGAGAAACTTGAGGATGCTCTCGTTCACAGAGGGGTGGAAGCGGATGCCGCCCTTGTAGGGCCCGATCGCGCTGTTGTTCTGGATGCGATACCCGCGGTTGACGCGGATTGCGCCGGAGTCGTCCTGCCAGCAAACGCGGAAGGAGATCACCCGGTCGGGCTCGGCCATGCGCTCGAGGATCTGGTAGTCGTTGTACTTGGTATTCGCGCGGATGTAGTCGAGCACGCTCTCCGCGACTTCCTTCAGGGCCTGT
>DASQJV010000548.1:0-6942 GCA_035630855.1 Allosphingosinicella sp.
AGGGGCAGTTGCTTGCCGGTGCTGGCGTCGGAGATCATCGCCGAACCCTTGCCGTTCGAGACGACGGTGTAGCGTCCGCTGGACTGATTGCGCGCGATCTTCGACATCAGCTGAAAGTAAGACAGTGCAGGCCACGTCACAAGCTCGGCGGACAGCGTATACGAAGTTCGTTTATTCCGCCGGAGATCTCAAATGTCATGCTTCGTCTTGCAGGCCGCGACGCGCGCGTCGATCCGGGCGAACGTGCTGTTCTTGCCGACACCTCACCCCGTGGCGCTAGCGACCAAGTTCGAAGTCGCCTTCGCGCATGAGCTGATGTCGTCGCCCGACGGCGCTCCGTGGTTCAGGGTGTTGTTGGGGGACATCGTGCGGCTGAATTCGGCGCAGGCTCGGCCCGGCGAGTGACGGCCCGTCGCGAAGCCGCTAGCCTCGTCCCGTGACCAAACCCGCCCCTCCCCGACCCCACCCCCGCTGGCCGGGCCTCGTCGCGAGCATCGCCGCCGGTCTCCTCTTCTTCGCCTTCGTCGCTTTCCCCTTCCTCTTCGTCTGGGCGTGGAGCGGGGCGCATTGCGAGCCGAAGCCGGAGTGCCAGCGCTTCGCGGAACGCGCCGTCCTGATCGAGCTGGCGGTGATCCTCGGGCTGGCGGGGCTGATGGGGGCGAGCGTCAGGGCGCTGGTCGACTGGGCGTTTCGGCGGCGGCGCGCGGAGGGGGCGGTCGAGGCGGCGCCGCGGTGGGCGGTCGCGGGGCTGGTCGGGCTGACGCTGCTGATGGTGTGGATCGGCTCCGAGATGAGGGTGTAGGCGCGTGGACGAGCTCAATCAGGCCGGCGAAGAGGACGACGCCCCGCCCCCTCGCGCCTTCGGCCTGCCCGCGCATCCGCTCGGCTGCGGGCTGCTCGGCGGGGCTGTGTTCGCTCTCGCCTTCGCGCCGGTGGCGCTGCTCTACGTCGCTCCGAGCGACTGCGGGGATTTCGGCGGCGGGAGCTGCCCCTGGCCGCCGGAGGGGACGGGACTCGGCCTCGCTCTGGCGGGCTGGGCGGGGGCGGCGTTCGGGGTGGCGACGGCGTGGCTGGTGGGGCGGCGGGTCGCGCTGTGGCGGGAGGGGCGGAGCGTCCGGCCGGCGCTCTGGGTGGCGTTCGTCGCGCTGTTCGCTCTGGCCTGGGGGCCGGGGAGCGTTCTGCTGTCGCTGCTGCTCATGCTGATCGCGGCAGTGCGGGGGTGAGGCCGTCACGGGAGTGAATCCCGTGACGTCGGACGAGCTCGCGCGGCTGACGGGCCGCGCGCCTCGCCGGCCGGCCTCGGCCGGCTCTCCGCCGATCGTCCGGCGGCGCTTCACGCCGGCGGACGATCGTCTCGGCCGGCTACGGCGAGGAAGCGGCGGGTCGCCTGCCAGGCGTCCTCCGCCATGGCGGAATCGCGGGCGGCGGGGACGAAGAACTTCATCGGCCGAGCTCCTCCGGCGAAAGCGGCTCCGCCCCATCGGGACCCTCCGGGCTCGCGCTCGAAATCCAGACGTTGGCGGTAATGTCTGAACAGCGCCTCGAGCGCCTCGATCTTGTCGCGCTCCTCCCGGGCGGGATCGGGGGCGGCCGGCTCCGGGAAGCGGCGCGAGGCGGCGTTGCTCCAGGCGAGCCGAGAGCGGCCCCGGCCCCGGCGGGCGGCCTCGCCGCGGGCGGCGGCGAGGAGGTTGTCGGAACGGCGGACCCGCTCGCACTCCCGGTGGATCGCCATCGCCTTGTCGCAGGCGGCGAGGAAGCCCTCGTCGCCCTCCGCCTTGCGGAGCTGCGTGATCCCGTAGGAGGCGCGCTCGACCGCGGCCGCGGCCTGGCGCTCGGAGCCGGTGACGGCGAGGGCGGCGACGTAGGCGCGCTGGATGTCGGCAGTCCAGCCGTCGGCCCGGGCGACCCGGCGCGGCACCGGCTCGAAATCGAGCAGGTCGCCGAGGCCGGCGAGCCGCTCGAACTCCGCCTCGCCGGCGAGGCCCTCGGCCAGGCAGCGGTCGCAGAGGACGGGGAAGGGGTTCCGAGTCGCCATGACTTGCGAACATAAAGCGAACAATATCCCGCGGGTCTCCTACAATCGTCCGGCCCTTCCGGCGATTGAGGTTGCCACCGCCCGGCAAAGCGCCCACGCTCGCGCCAGCGACGGCCGCGGCCGGGCTCCCCTCCCACGAAGGAAACGAAGCGATGAGCACGGCCGAGGAATATCAGGCGAAAGCCGACGAGGCCCTGACCCAGCTCGGCGAGGCCAAGAGCGAGGCGGAGCGGCAGCGGCTGAGGCGGGCTCACGGCGCCTATCTCAAGCTCGCCACCCACGGCGCCGAGGCGGCGGCGCGGGCGGCGATGCGGGCTCCGCCCAAGCCCAAGCCGGAGAAGCAGCCGCCGCAGGCGCGGCCGGGCGCGAGCTACTTCAAATAGGGCCGGAGGCGCCCGCTCAGATCGAGCGGTCGTCAGCCGCGGCCGGGGGCGGGGCCTCGGCCTCGTCCGGGGTCGGAGCGGCCGAGTTCCAGCGCTCGGACAGGCATAAGGCGAGGTCCGTCATCGCGCCCCGGCTTCCGGCGAGCGGCAGGGTGTCGACCTCGTCGCCGTCGCGGCTGATGCTCATGCCCTCGGCGCTGGTGAAGGCGGCGAGGAAGCTGCCGCGCTTGCCCGGCTCGACGGTGAAATAGAGGCCGGGGCCGTCTGAATCGATGTTGGCCCGGGCTATGGCCTCGACAGGAACCGCCCGGTCGCCGGCGAACTCGACCTGGATCGGCGTCTTCTCGCCGTCCTCGACCTCCCAGCCGCGGTTCTGGAGCAGGAAGCCCAGTTTCTCCTCGCCGGCGAAGGCCCAGATCGAGAGCATCGTGCCGTGCGGCGACACCGCCTGGACCATGCAGCCGTTGGGCATCGCTGCGAGCGCCCAGCCTTCCGACTTCTCCTGCGGGGCCGAGATCGCGCCGACCGGCGCCGCGGCGAGGAGGGCGGCCATCACGTAACGAAACATAATAGGGTTCCTTTTCGACCCCACCCGTTTTGACCTAGCCTGAAGGGACAACAGGCCGCGGCGGAATTTGGTTGCACTCGGCTCGGCGCATCCGGGCCCCGGCCCGCGGCGTGGCGCCGCCGTCCAGCCCCACCGGATCCTGCACCAGTGCGGGAAGACCGGAGTCCTCCAGCCGCCCGGGCGCGGCAATACCCATTTGATTGTAGTCGCCCGGAGGACGACCCCGCCATTTTCATCACCCTGAGCTTGTTTCAGGGTCCGGTTTTACGCCCGCCCCGCGGGTCTCCGGACTGGATGCTGACACGAGTTCAGCATGACGGGACGAGCCGTCGCCGGCCTCACCCGCAATCGGGGTTGAAGACGTAGCCGGCGGCCCGGACGGTCTTCAGGCATTCGGGCTTGGCGGGGTCGCGCTCGATCTTTCGGCGGATGCGGGCGATTCGGGTGTCGATCGAGCGG
Source organism: Allosphingosinicella sp. (assembly GCA_035630855.1). Taxonomy (GTDB): domain Bacteria; phylum Pseudomonadota; class Alphaproteobacteria; order Sphingomonadales; family Sphingomonadaceae; genus Allosphingosinicella. The sequence goes on from DASQJV010000548.1 coordinate 3,446, forward strand.
TCGAACGCCTCCATCTCCTTGTTATGGGCGAGATCGAGCAGCTGGTCGCGGCTGAGCACCCGGCGCGGATGCTCGGCGAAGCATTTCAAGAGGTCGAACTCCATCGAGGTGAGCGGCACCTCGGTTCCGTCGGCCTCGAACAATTTGCGGGCATCGAGGTTCAGCCGGCATTTGCCCATCTGGACCTCGTTGCCCATCGTCGCCGGAGCCTCGCCGCCTCGGCTGGCGCGGCGGAGCACCGCCTTGACCCGGGCGAGGAGCTCGCGCGGGTTGAACGGCTTGGTGATATAGTCGTCGGCGCCGATCTCGAGGCCGACGATGCGGTCGACGTCGTCGCTCTTGGCGGTGAGCATGATGATCCCGGCGTCGCCCAGCCCCCTGATCTCGCGGGCCAAAGTGAGGCCGTCGTCGCCGGGCATGTTGATGTCGAGCAGGGCGAGGTCGATCGGCCTCGTCGCCATCAGCTCGCGAAGCGCGGCGCCGCCGTCGGCCTCGCTGACCGACAGGCCGTTGCGCCTCAGATATTCGGCGACGGTGGAGCGGACGTCCTCGTCGTCGTCGACGACGACGATATGGGCTGAGATGTCGTTCATGAGGACAGGCCCTCGAGCTGGAGGATGGAAGCGATCAGGCAGCGAACCCCGATCTTGCTGAAGGGCTTTTCGAGCACCGGCCGGCCGCAGCCGCGCAGGAAATCGTCCATGCTCGATCCCAAGGTGTCGCCGGTGACGAAGCCCATACGCTCGATCAGGTGCGGCTTGGTCTCGGCGAGGCGGGCGTGGAGGTCGGGCCCGCTCACCCCCGGCATCCTCAGATCGGAGAGGATGAGGTCGTAGTCGCCGCGGTCGATCGCCATCAGCGCGGCGGCGCCGTCGCCGGCGACGGTGACCTTATAGCCCTCGCGCTCGAGCAGCTCGCGAAGGGTCTCGGCGACGTCGGGCTCGTCCTCGACGATCAGCGCCTGGCCGCCCCCGGACGCCTCGGCCGCGGCCTCGGCCGCGATCGGAACCGCGACCAGGTCGCTCTCCGCGGCGGCCGGAAGCGCGATCCGGAAATGGGCGCCGCGGCGGCTCGGCTCGAGGGTGATCGTGCCGCCATGGGCCTCGACGATCCCGTGCGAGAAGGAGAGGCCGACGCCGGTTCCGACGCCCTGCGGCTTGGTCGTGAAGAAGGGATCGAAGATCCTGCCCCTGAGCTTCTCCGGGACTCCGGGTCCGGTATCGGTGACGTCGAGCAGGACCTCGCCGCTGTGGCTGACCGAGGTCCTGACGGTCAGGGTCTTGTCGAACGCTCCGCCGTTCTGCATCGCATGCTGGGCGTTGACGACGAGGTTGACCAGCACCTGGTGGAGCTGGTCGCGGTCGCCGAGCACCTTGGGAAGCATCGACCCCAGGGTGACCCGGACCCCGATCCCGGCGGTGCGAAGCCCGTATTCGGCGATCTCGAGAGCGGTGGCGACGACCTCGTTCAGGTCGACGAGGCTGCGCTGGGCGTCCTTCTGCCGGGCCATGGCGAGGAAGGTCTGGACGATCCGGGCGCAGCGCTCGGCGGCGGCGGCGATCTTCTTGCCGCGCACCTCGAACGGGGTGCCGACGCTGTCCTCCTGGAGCATCTCGGCCTGGCCGACGATGGCGGCGAGCGGGTTGTTGAGCTCGTGGCTGACCCCGGCGAGGAGCGCCCCCATGGCGGCGAGCTTCTCGGACTGGTGGAGGGCGTCGCGCGAGACCGCAAGCTCCTGCTCGGCGCGCTTGCGATCGGTGATGTCGACATGGATCCCGGTGACGAGGGTCGCCTCGCCCTCCGAATCGCGGACGACGGTGCCGAGCGAATGGACCCAGCGCGTCTCGCCGTTCGGCCAGATCACCCGATGCTCGAGCGAGACGGCGTCGTTGGGGAAGCCGCTGCGGGCCGCTTCGACCACCACGTCCCAATCCTCGGGATGGATGAAGGCCTTGAGGGTCGTCCCGTCGAGGTGCATCTCGCCGTCGACCCCGTAGAGCTCGCGCGATCGGGCGCTGTACCAGGTCTCGCCGGTCCTCGGATCGATCGTCCACAGGCCGAGATTGGCGCCCTCGACGGCGAGCTCGAACTGGCGCCTTGTCTCGGCCAGCTCCTGCTCGCTGCGCTTGCGGTCGGTGATGTCGAGATGGATTCCGGTCACCATCGTCACCGCGCCCGACGAGTCGCGCTGGGCCTGGCCGAGCGCATGGAGCCAGCGCACCTCGCCGGTCGGCCAGATCACCCTGTGCTCGAGCGAGACGACATCCTCGGGGAAGCCCTCCCGATAAGGCTCGCGAACCGTCTCCCAGTCGTCGGGATGGATATATTCCTTGAGGACGGCGGCGTCGATCGGCATCACCGGGTCCATCCCCCACAGCCGCCGCGACGTCTCCGAATGCCAGACGGCGCCGGTGGTGGGATCGACCGACCACATGCCGAGGCCGGCGCCCTCGACGGCGAGGTCGAGCTGCCGGCGCGCCTCGTCGCGCTCCTCCTCGGCCCGCTTGCGGTCGGTAATGTCGAGATGGATTCCGCTGACGCTTCGGGCGATCCCCTCCGGATCGCGGTTGACCGCGCCGAGCGAATAGATCCAGCGAGTCGTTCCGTCGGGACAGACGACCCGATACTCGACCTCGGTCCGTTCGGTCGCGAAGCCGTTCAGATAAGGATCCGAAACCTCTTCCCAATGATCGGGGTGGATCGCCGAGTGGATCACCGAGGTCGTCATCTCGGTGTCCGGGGCGAGGCCGTACATCGCCTTCGACCGGTCCGAATACCAGGTCCGGCCGGTCTCGATGTCGAAGGTCCAGGTGCCGAGCTTGGCGCCGTCGACGGCAAGCTCGAGGCGCCGGCTCGATTCGGCGAGCTCGTCATTGGCCCGCCGCGCCGACAGGTCGCGCGGGCTGAGCAGGAAGCGGCGCTTGCCGCCGATGACGAGCGAGGTGACGCTGATCTCGAGCGGGACGACGTCGCCGCTCTTCATCCGGACGTCGACGACGACCCTGAGGCCGGTGGTGGCGTCGCCGCCGGCGATATAGGCGGCGAGGCTGTCCTCATCCTCCTCGCGCGACGGATTGCGGTCGATCAGGGTCCAGACCGACTTGCCGACCACTTCGGAGCGGAAATAGCCGTAGGCCTCCTCGGCGGCGCGGTTGAATTCGAGGATGTCGCCTTTCTCGTCGAGCAGCAGCAGGCAGTTCAGCGAGGAGCTGATGACGCTCGCGACGACGCAGGCAATCTCGCCCTCTTCCACTCTCTTCATCCCCCGGGGCTGGCCTCCCGGCGCCCTTATAGCGGCGCGGCCTGCCCGCAGAAACCGCCTTTCTGTAACAATTGACACAATTTTCCGCGCCTCGCGGAATAGGCGCGACAAGCGGCGGGGGCAGAGAGGCCGGGTCGCGGCGATTGTCGCCGCTTCGATTCGGAGACTGAAAAATGACCGCCATCAACGCCCGGAAAAGCCGCCTGCAGCTGGTTCTGCTCGCCGCGGCCGCGCT
>DASQJV010000549.1:0-3235 GCA_035630855.1 Allosphingosinicella sp.
CGCTTCCCCGGCATCCGCGACTATATCCACTCAACCCTGGAAGGGGTGCGCGAGACCGGCTTCACCACCACTTTGTTCGGCCGCAAGACCCATTTCCCGATGATCCGCAGCAAGACCCAGCACGAGCGCCAGGGCGCCGAGCGCGCAGCGGTCAACGCGCCGATCCAGGGCACCAGCGCCGACATCATCAAGCGGGCGATGGTGCGCATGTGCCCGGCGCTGGAGAGCGAGGGGCTGGGCGCGGTGCGGATGCCGATGCAGGTCCATGACGAGCTCGTCTTCGAGGTGCCGGAGGGCGAGGTCGACCGGGCGAGCGCGGTGATCCGCCGGGTGATGGAACGGGCGGCCGAGCCTGCGGTCACCCTCAGCGTCCCGCTCGGGGTCGACATCGGCACCGGGCCGAACTGGGGCGCCGCGCATTGAGCACCGCCCCGCCCGCGGCGGGAGACGATATCGCCGCCCTCGCCAAGGGTGGAAGGACCAACTTCTTCGGATTCCTGATCCGGCTGGCGGCGCGCCTGCCCTTCCTGTTCATCGCCGGCCGCCTCTACGGCCCGGAGGCGCTCGGCGCCTTCGCCTACGCCGTCATCGTCATGGAGTTCGCGGCGCAGCTGTCGACCCTGGGCCTGAAGCGCGGCCTCGCCCAGCAGCTGGCGACCACCGACCAGCCTCACGCCTGCGTGGTGACCGACGCGATCCTCGCCGCCTTCATCGCCTCGGCTTTCTCGACCCTGATCCTGATGCTCTTCCCGCAGGCGATGTTCCCGGCCGGAGGGATCCACGGCGCCGACTGGCTCCTTCCGATGGTGATCTTCGGGATCGCCGGCGCCGACATCGCCCTCGCCGCCCTCGCCTATCGCCACGATATCGGAGCGACGGTGCGCGCCCGGGCCATCGTCGAGCCGTGGACGATCAGCATCGCCGCGGGCGCCTGCGTGCTGATCTTCCCGGCGGCGGAGGACGGCACACGCTCGCGCGACGGGCTGATCATCGCCTATGTGATCTCGGTGACGGCGGGCCTCGCCGCTTCGCTGTGGCCGCTCTACAAAAGCTACGGCCTGCCGCCGCACTGGAAGCCGCACCCGGCCAAGCTCCTCTCGGTCGCACGACGGAACATCCCGCTCGCCGCCGCCGATGCGATCGAATGGGGCTCGCGCCGGCTCGACATCGCCATCCTCGGGCTGTTCGTCGCGCCTTATTGGGTCGGAGTCTATTATGTCGGCCAGCAGGTCGCCTCGCTTCCGCAGAAGCTCAAGACCAGCTTCGACCCGATCCTCGCCCCGGTCATCACCCAGAAGCTCGCCGAAGGCGACCGGCAGGCGGTGGCGAAGCAGGTGCGGCAGGTCGGCTTCTGGGTGATCGCCGCCCAGGCCGGGATCGCGCTCGCCCTGGGCATTCCGGGCGAGGCGGTGATGGGCGTGGTCGGCGCGGCCTTCGTCGGCGGCACCGGCGCCCTGGCCTTCCTCCTCGCGGCGGAGGTGGTGGCGGCCACCGCGGCGGTTTCGGAGGCAGCCCTCGTCTACGTCGCCCGGCACCGCAATCTGATGATCTCGGCGCTGATGATCGTCGCCCAGGCGGCGCTCACCCTGCTCTTCATCCAGGGCGTCAGGCTGCTTCCGCTGCGCCCGGAGCTGGTCCAGCCCTATCAGGCGGCGAGCGCCGCCGCGGCGCTGATGCTCGCGCTCGGATTGGCCTCGATCCTCAAGGCGCGCCTGCTCTGCCGGCTGCTCGACGCGCCGGTCCAGGGCTGGCGCTGGCCTTTGGTCTGGGCGGCGACGGCGGCGGTGATCGTCGGCCAGTCGTTCACCATGCTTCCGCAGTCGCTCGAATGGGTCGAGCTGGCGCTGGGCATCCCGACCATCCTCGCCACCTTCGGGATCGTCGTCTGGCTGAAGGGCTTCACCCATGACGACCGGGTGCTGTTCAGGCTGAAGAAGGACGAGTCGCCGGAGCTCCCGCCGCCGCCCGGAACCACCCCGCCCGGAGCCGCGCCGCCGCCGGTTTAGTGGCGAAAGTGGCGCATTCCGGTGAAGATCATGGCCAGCCCGGCCTCGTCGGCGGCGGCGATCACCTCTTCGTCGCGGATCGAGCCGCCGGGCTGGATCACCGCGGTCGCGCCCGCCTCGACCGCCGCCAGAAGGCCGTCGGCGAAGGGGAAGAAGGCATCGGAGGCGACGGCTGAGCCGATCGTCCTCGGCTCCGGCCAGCCGGCCTTTTCCGCGGCGTCGCGGGCCTTCCAGGCGGCGATCCGGGCCGATTCGAGCCGGTTCATCTGGCCCGCCCCGATCCCCGCGGTGGCGCCGTCTTTGGCGTAGACGATGGCGTTCGACTTGACGTGCTTGGCCACCGTCCAGGCGAACAGGCAGTCGGCGAGCTCCCGCTCGGAGGGCCGGCGCCGGGTGACGATGCTGAGCTGGCCGGGATCGACCCGGCCATTGTCCCTCGACTGGAGCAGATAGCCGCCCGCGACCGATTTCAGGGCGAGCCCAGGCCGGGCCGGGTCGGGCAGGCCGCCGGTGAGGAGGAGGCGCAGGTTCTTCTTGCGTGCGAAGACGGCCCGGGCGGCCTCGTCGGCGCCGGGCGCGATGACGACCTCGGTGAAGATCCGGGTCATCGCCTCGGCGGCGGCTTCGTCGATCGGGCGGTTGACCGCGATGATCCCGCCGAAGGCCGAGACCGAATCGCAGGCGAAGGCGGCCTCATAGGCCTCGACCAGGCTGACGCCGGTCGCGACTCCGCAGGGATTGGCGTGCTTGACGATGACGCAGGCGGGCTCTCCGTCCCGGAATTCCGAGACGAGGTCGAGAGCGGCGTCGGAATCGTTGTAATTGTTGTAGCTGAGCGCCTTGCCCTGGACCTGCTCGGCCTGGGCGATGCCCGAGCTGTGGGGGCCCGCCGGCAGATAGAGCGCCGCTTTCTGATGGGGATTCTCGCCGTAGCGCAGCTCGGGGCCGCGGTTGAGGGTGAGGGGGAGGGTGTCGGGGAACAGGCTGCCCTGGTCGGCGAAGGCGAACCACTGGGCGATCGCCGAATCATAGGCCGCGGTCGCTGCAAAGGCCTTGGCGGCCAGATACTTGCGGAACTCCCATGACGTCGTGCCGCCATCCGAATCCAAAGTGGAGACAAGTTTAGGATAGTCCACAGGATCGACACAGATCGCCACGAATCGATGATTCTTGGCAGCGGAGCGCACCATCGAGGGGCCGCCGATGTCGATATTCTCGATGATCTCGTC
>DASQJV010000550.1:0-2201 GCA_035630855.1 Allosphingosinicella sp.
GTGTTCTTGACCCGGTGGTTCAGCTCGTTGATCAGCAGCTCGCGCGATTCCTCGACGCCCGCCAGCAGGTCCGCGACCGCTTCGGAACGACCCCGATCAGCTACCAGCCGGACTATCTCGACCCGCTCGGACGCTCGGTCCGACTCAGCGTCAGGAAATTGTTCTTCTGACCGATATCCTCCCCATCGAAGATGGGGAGGGGGACCAGGCGAAGCCTGGTGGAGGGGTACATGGCGCAGGCCGAGCCATTTACCCCTCCACCACCCTTCGGGTGGTCCCCCTCCCCACGGCTCGCCGTGGGGAGGATCTTACTGCCCCAATATCTTCCCCAGCCCCTTGCGGATCTTCTCCTTCTTGGTGCGCGGCCGCTCCGGCGCATCCGCCGCGCCTTCGTCGTCGCCGAGGCCCGGCATGGTCATCCCGAGCATGCCCATATGGGTCGACTTGGCGCGCAGCTTCACCGTCCATTCCGGCCGCCAGGTGCGCGCCGCCGCGGCGGGGCGGGGCTGGGCGAGATTGCTCTCGCCGCCGAAGGCGGTCAGGATCAGCATCGACTGCGGGGCGGCCCGAGCCACCTCGACCGGAACGGTGCAGCGGTCGGCCGTCGCCGGCATCAGCACCCGGCTCTGGACCAGTCGGGCGATGTCGGACTCGGCGACATAGTCGGCCGCCATCATCGGCACCGAAGTCTCAGACGACGTCCAGACGATCATGTCGCCATTCTGGCCGGAGCCGAACACCGAGCCGAGCCAGGCCCGCGCGCCCGGGACCGGCCGCCAGACGAGCGGGACCGAGCCGGACGGGCCGGCGCTGTTGGAGGTCAGGGTCACCGGCGCCAGGAAGTCCTGCCCGGCGCCGAGGGCGAATCGGATCTCGGGGGCGTAATTGCCGCGCACGACATGCTCGCCGAGCAGCGAGCCGCCCGCCGGCACCCGAGTCTCGGTGCGTTCGTTGGGCCATTCGCCATAGGTCGCCGAGGTCGCCGCCGAAGGCGGGATCATCGGCTTGAGCGGCGTATTGGCGAAGGCCGGCGGCACCTTGCCGGCCGCCATCGAGGCGAAGTCGATCACCGCCGGCTGGCCGGGCCGGGCATGCTCTCCGCAGCCCCAGTAGATCAGCATCCGCCCGCGCGGCCGCTCCATCGGCCCCCAGGGCTGGGGGGGCGCCGGGGTGCGCGGCGCCGATTGCGGAGTCAGCAAGGGCAGGACCTGGCCGGCCTGAAGCCCCGCCGGCGGAACATGCTCGGCGCTCGGCGGTCCGGCCGGCCGGCGCGGGCTGCCGAGCTGGAGGGTGAGATTGTGGACGTAGGACGAGCGGCCGCCGCGGCCGCCGAGCATCGAGCCGATGCTGGGGCGTCCGCCGCCGGCCATCGCGGCGAGGCCGGAGGTGGTGTCGGCGCTCATCCAGTAGACGGCCGGGCCGGTGCCCCGCCCCTGTCCGACCGCGGCCGCTCCGGCGGCGAGCGCGACCGCGCTCGCGCCCGCCCAGACGATTTTCCTGGCAATCATGATTACACCCCTCTCGATCGTCATTCCGGCGAACGCCGGAATCCATGAACACGGCGGTTCCAAATCCGATTACTGCCGCGTTCATGGATTCCGGATCAAGTCCGGAATGACGTCTTCCCTCAACCCGCACAAAAAGGGAAGCTAACCGTACCGGTTGCGCAAGGTCCGCCGTGAGGAACCGCTCGGCGCTAAAAACGGAACGTCTTAAAGGCTTTTTTCGCTTATCGCCGCATGAGCGATGACGCCGAATTCCTCAGGGAGCAGGCCCGCCGCTGCCGCCGACTTGCCCGGGGCATCGCCACCCCCGACGTCGCCGAGACCCTCAACCTCATGGCGGTCGACTACGACGCCCGCGCCGACGAGATGGAAAAGCGCTCCAATCCTCCCTAGCCGCGAAGCGGATGGGGAGGGTCCTTCGATACGGGCCTTCGACAAGCTCAGTCCCTACTCAGGATGAGCGGTCGGATTATTCTCCCCGCTCATCCTGAGTAGCCGCTGAGCGAAGTCGAAGCGGCGTATCGAAGGACCCCTCCACCATGCTTCGCATGGTCCCCCTCCCCCGCAAATGCGGGGGAGGATTTCAGCTTACTTCATCAGGCTCACCAGGCGGCTCATCAGCGCCACGAAACGGGCTTCGTCGAGCCTCTCCGTCTCGTTGTTCCAGGTCGCGGAGACCGCCAGCCAGCGGCCGGA
>DASQJV010000551.1:0-7629 GCA_035630855.1 Allosphingosinicella sp.
GCAGCTCGGCGAGGGCTTCTACAAGATCGTCCTCCATTTCGGCTTCATGCAGGACATGAACGTGCCCGAGGCGCTCGCCCGGATCGACCATTGCGGCCTCCCCTTCAAGATGATGGAGACCAGCTTCTTCCTCTCCCGCCAGACCCCGCTCATCTCGACCGCCCACGGGATGGCGATCTGGCGCGAGAAGCTCTTCGCCTGGATGATGCGCAACGCCGAGAGCCCGATGGAATTCTTCGGGCTTCCCCCCAACCGGGTGGTCGAGATGGGCAGCCAGGTGAAGATCTGACGGCCGCTCAGCCCTCGTCCTTCGCCGCTTCCGCTTCCCGTTCCATCTCCATCTCGCCGCAGTGGAGCGCTCCGACGAAATGCCCGATCCTGGCCGAGCGGAAGCGGCGGATGTCGATCCCGTCCATGCGCAGCTGGGTGGACCAGGCGCCGCACCCCGGATTGTCGAGCAGGACGTCGACGCACCAGCCGTCGTCCGGACAGCGGTCGCCGCGGAACAGCCACGCGCCGCTCGGCTCGAGCGGGTCGATGAGCCTGGCGACCGCGGCCAGGTCCGGGCAATTCCGCTTCGACATGCAGAATTTCTCGATCTTCCTCGATCCGGGCCGGCCGAGCTCGGCCTTGAGCGCGATCAGCCCCGCCACCGCCGAGGAGGCGGCATCGGAATTGGTGGCCGTGAACCAGCCATGCTGGCCTGGATGGACCTTGACGCACTCGCGGTCGAGCGGCTCCCCGCCAAGCTCCCAGCGCGGCTGCCCCTTCGCATCCGCGATGACGTAGAACCAGCGTTCGCTCTTCAGCTCGAGCAGGGTGCTGCCTCCCTCGGGCCGCTTTTCGTCCGCGCTCGCGCGGGTGATGCTCAATATGTCTCTTTCGCACAGCCCCGGCTTGTCGGAGCCGCGCGGCCGGCCGCCGACGCTGCCATGGTCGCGCCCGCGATAGTCGCGAAAGCCGCCCAGATTATCGTCCTCGGCGAGGAGCTGGTCGAGCATCTCCCGGGCGACCCGCCTTTGCCCGGGCTCGGCGGGATCGGACGATTGGGCCGCGAGCAGCATCATGGCGAGCAGGGCCGACATGTGGCGATTGAAGCATTGCGAGGCCCGCCGCGCAACCTCGTCTCGCGGGCGCCTTCGATTTCCCGGGAAACGCCGCCTGTTCCGGGCGTTCTCCCGTCGAAGGAGCAGGCGATGGGCAACGATACAGAGAGCGAGACCGTCAACGAGGGCGGCGAGACCTTGTCGGCCGGTTCCGGCGCCGCCGGCCGATGAACTTCGTCGTCCTCGGCCGCGACAAGCCCGGCGGCGAGGCGCGCGCCCGCCACCGCGCCGATCATCTGCGCTATGTCGAAGGCCACCAGGCCAGGATCGTCTACGCCGGCCCGCTGCTCGAGGACGGCCGGATGGTCGGAAGCCTCTTCGTCTTCGACGTTCCCGACCGGGCGGCGCTCGACTCCTATCTGGCCGACGATCCCTATTTCAATCCCGGCATCTTCGACTCGGTCGAGATCTGGGAGAGCCGCTGGATGGTCCCGGAACGCGAGCCCGGCTTCCTCGCCGCCGAGGCGGAGCGGGCCAGGCGGTAGAATGGGGACAGGTACCGGTCCCTGTCCCCATTTTCAGCTTCAGCAGCCGCGCGCGATCCCGTGGCCGATGAGCGCGCCCGCGGCGCCGCCGACGATCGCTCCGGTGGTTCCGCCGCCGCGCCGGTAGCGGTGATAGCCGTAAGAGCCGCCGCGGCCGATCTCGCGGCCGATGAGGGCTCCGACCGCTCCGCCGACGATCGCTCCGGCGGTTCCGTCGCCCCGGTGGCGGCAGTCGTAGCCGCGATGGTAGCGCCGGCCGTAATAAGTGTCATAGCCGCGCCCGTAATAGCCTCGGCCGTAGCGGACGCCCGGATAGCGGCGCGCATAATAAGGATCGTAATAGGGGTCGTAATAGCCGCCGCCATGATAAGCCGGGGCGACTCCGACCTGGACGACGACCCGGCTGCCGCGGTGGCGGGCATCGGCCTGGGCCGGAAGAGCGACGAGGGCGGTCGCCGAGGCGGCGAGCGCGAGGACGATTGGCTTGAGCACGGGCAAGCTCCTGGAACAGGGGACGCAAGCGGGCCGGAGAAGCGGTCGCCCGCCTCCGGCCCGCCCGAATTTGCCGCCCGTTTCCTGACCGCCCGATGAACGGCCCGGGGACGCGTTGCGCCTAGATGCGGCCCATCAGGAACAGGATCAGCACGACGATGAGGACGAGGCCGAGGATTCCCGACGGCCCATAGCCCCAGCCGCGGCTGTAGCCCCAGCTCGGAAGCGCTCCGATCAGGAGCAGGATGAGGATGATGAGGAGGATGGTGCCGAGAGTCATGAACGCGCTCCTTTGGTATTGCGAATCCGTAACGGACCGGAGCCGTTATGGTTGCGCCGTTCGCCGAGTCCGCAAAGCCCGGCGCGGCCCGCGCCGACCGGGCCTCGACAGCGCCCCCCTTGCCGTGACATGCTGGCGCCTCGCGAAAGGGGGGCTCGCGTCATGGCCAGAAGGCTCGTCGTCCTGCTCGACGGTACCGGCAACGAGATCGGCGCCAATCTGTCGAACGTGCTCAAGCTCTACCGGGCGATCGAGAAGAACGACGATCAGCTCGTCTATTACGATCCCGGGGTCGGCACGATCGGCAAGCCCGGCTGGTGGCACCAGCTCGGGGTGAGGATCCGGAGCGTCCTCGGCCTCGCCCTCGGCCTCGGCCTCGACGACAATGTGCTCGGCGCCTATTCCTGGCTGTGCCGCACCTGGCGCGAGGGCGACGAGATCTATCTGATGGGCTTCAGCCGCGGCGCCTACACCGCGCGGGTCCTCGCCGGCTTCATCCGACTGATCGGCCTGCTCGGCCCCGAGCAGCTCAACCTGTGCGGCTATGCGATGGTCGCCTACAAGCAGTCGGGCGACACCGGCGACTTCAAGATCGGCGGCGATTTCGCCCGGGTCGCCGGAAGCCGGCTCGCAATCATCCGCTTCGTCGGAGTCTGGGACACGGTGTCGACCGTCCTCGTCCCCAACGCCCGTCTGCTCTTCCTGCCCTGGCCGCTGACCCTTCCCTTCACCCGCAAGAACAGCCGGGTCGAGACCTTCCGCCACGCCATCTCGATCGACGAGCGCCGGCGGATGTTCCGGCTCAACCACTGGCAGGACCCGCAGCCCTACAAGCCCGACCCGTGGGACCGCTCGAAGGACCGAGCGCAGGACATCCGCCAGGTCTGGTTCGCCGGGGTCCACAGCGACGTCGGCGGCGGCTATCCCGAGGTCGAGAGCGGCCTTTCCAAATATCCCCTGCTGTGGATGGCGGGCGAGGCCGAGCAGGCCGGGCTCGTCCTCGACCATGGCCTTCTCGCCCATCTCGCCGGGACCGGAGAGGCGCCCGGCCCTCAGAACCGCTTCGACTACGTCCCGCCGAGCCCGACGGCCGAGCTCCACCGCTCGCTGACCGGGCCCTGGTGGATCTTCGAGTTCCTCCCCAAGCTGGCGAGGCTGAAGGAATGGCCGGGCCGGCGCGCCTTCCTCGGACTCTACATACCCTGGGCCGAGCCCCGCCCGATCCCCAACCGCCCCTGGCAGGGCCGGCCCTCGCCCGACCCCTTCCTCGTCCACAGCTCCGTCCTCGCCCGGATCGCGGACGTGCCCGGCTACCGCCCGGTCAACCTCCCTGCCCATTTCGAGGTGGAGACGAGGGCGGGCCCGCCGCCGGTGCCGGTGCCGCCGCCGCCCTATCGGCCGCAAGGCGCCTTCGCCCGGCTCAAGGCCTGGCTGACCGCCTGGCCGGATTCGAGCGGCTGGGCCGGGCTCGCCCGCGAGGCGGCGTGGCTGGTCCCGGCCCTGGCCCTGTTCGCCTGGCTGGGCGGCTTCCTGACCTGGCAGCCCGAGCTCACGCCCGGCCTCGCCCTCGTCGCCCTCGTCGCCTTCTTCTTCCCCGCGCTGGTCGAGGAAAGCGTGTTCCGCGGGCTCCTCCTCAAGCCTCCGTCCGACGGGGTCTCGGGCTTCGGCCCGGCCGTGCTCTCGGCTTTGCTCTTCGCGCTCTGGCATCCGCTCCAGGTCCTCGTCTGCCAATGGACCCTGGTCGGCCGCTGCCCGCTGCCCTGGGCCTGGCTCGGCTTCAACTTCTGGTTCCTCGCCGCCGCCTTCGCCCTCGGCCTCGCCTGCGCCCGGCTGACGCTCAAGGCCCGCTCGCTGTGGCCGGCGGTGGTCCTGCACTGGCTGGTCGTGGTCGCCTGGGCGGCCCTGTTCGGAGGGCCGGGAAGCGCTTGAAACCCTGAATAAACCCCTCTCCCTGCAGGGGAGAGGGAAATGCCGCGAAGCGGCGAGGGTGAGGGCACACCGAGCCTGGCGAGGCCCTCACCCTGGCGCTTCGCGCCTGTCCCTCTCCCCTGCAGGGAGAGGGGGCAAATAGCGCCTTACACGGTTGCGGGTGCAACTCACCCACCACTGCCCTAAGGCGCTCCGGTGAGACCCGGACCCTACGATGCGATCGTCCTCGGAGCCGGCGGGGCCGGGCTGATGTGCGCCGCCGTCGCCGGCCGCCGCGGCCGCCGGGTGCTGCTCGTCGACCACAATGACGCTCCGGGGAAGAAGATCCTGATCTCCGGCGGCGGCCGCTGCAACTTCACCAACCTCCACGCCGAGCCCGACCGCTTCCTCTCCGCCAACCCCCATTTCGCCGTCTCGGCGCTCGCCCGCTACACGCCGGCGGATTTCCTCGCCTTGGTCGAGCGCCACCATATCGCCTGGCATGAGAAGACGCTCGGCCAGCTCTTCTGCGACGGCTCCGCCCGCCAGATCGTCGCCATGCTGCTCGACGAATGCGAACGGGGAGGGGTCGAGCTCGCCCTGAGCCAGCCGGTCCGCGACGTCGGTCATTCCGGCTCCCGCTTCCGGGTGACGCTCGGTACCCGCGCGGCGGAGGCCCCGGCTCTGGTGATCGCCACCGGCGGTCCGTCCATCCCCAAGCTCGGCGCCACCGGCTTCGCCTACGACCTCGCCCGTCGCTTCGGCCTCAAGGTGGTCGAGCCCCGCCCCGCCCTCGTCCCGCTCACCCTGAGCCGCGAGGAGGCCCTGTTCCACGCTTTGTCCGGGGTCTCGACCGAGGTCGTCGCCACCGCCGGCAAGGCAAGCTTCCGCGAGGCGGCCCTGTTCACCCACCGCGGCCTCTCCGGCCCCGCTATCCTCCAGGTCTCGAGCTACTGGCGCCCCGGCGAGCCGATCTCGATCGATTTCCTCCCGGACGCGAAGCCGGGCTGGCTCCGCGACGCCAAGCGTGCGACTCCGCGCGCCGCTTTGAAAACCGTCTTGGCCCGCCACCTTCCGGAGCGGTTGGCGGAAGCCCTCGCCGAACGTCTCGCTCTCACCGGCAATCTCGCCGACCTGCCCGACCGCAAGCTCGAGCAAGCCGAGCGCCATTTGGCGCAATGGCGCTTCACCCCGAACGGCACCGAAGGCTTCGCCAAGGCCGAGGTCACCGTCGGCGGAATCGCCACCGCCGGCCTCTCCTCGAAGACGATGGAAGCCACGAAAGTCCCCGGCCTCCACGCCATCGGCGAGGCCGTCGACGTCACCGGCTGGCTCGGCGGCTACAATTTCCAATGGGCCTGGGCGAGCGGCGTGGCGGCGGGGGAGGCGGTGTAGAACGCGCGCTCCGTCATTCCGGCGGAGGCCGGAATCCATGAATACTGCCGGGAGTGGCTTCGACCCCCGGAGTTCATGGATTCCGGATCAGGTCCGGAATGACGAACCCCGCCATCACTTCATTCGTCCGTCAGGCGTGGCGGATTTCCTCCGGGACCGGAACGCGAAAGCGGCTTCCGTCATCGTCGTAGGTACCTCTCACGCCGACACCGGGGCGCGGCTCCCAGTCATTCGCGACGTGACCGCGGCGCCAGACGAACTTGCCGTTTTTCCTGAGCCGCCGCTCGATCGCATTTCCGGCCGCATAATCGAATTCCCAGCTCATACGCCATCTCCCCTTATGGTTGCGGGGCCGTGGTCGTGGCGGCGGTTGCCTCCAGGACCGGCTTGTAGGCATCGAAAGTGCTCTTGACGATGCTCTTGGCCGTGGGGTCGCCGGCCACCAGATTCGGCAGGTTGGCGATTACGGAGTCCGCGATCCTGAACAATGCGGCTCGATAAGCTTGCTCTTCGGCCCTGGCCTTTTCCAGGCTGGTCTCGACATCCGATACCAGTGCCGAATTGTTGAACGTCATCGAGCTCGCGGCCTGCCCGGAGGGCTTGGTCAGGCTTATCGGTGCGCCATAGGCGGTGGCGATGAGGCCGACTGACTGCACCGCGACCTTCCGGACCATCTCGGCGGTAGAGCGCCCGTCGAAGACGAAGCCCTTGATCGAGAAGTCGGCCGTATCGTTCATCTTGATCGCGACGCTCGTGCTGCCGAAGAATCCCTCTCCAAAGGCCCGATTGTAGCGAGGGGACCAATATTCCTTGCCGGCGTGGGTCACATAAAAGGCTTCCAGGCGGTCGTTGAGCAGGGCGCCGCCGCCGACGACGGTCGCGACTTTCACCTGCTCGACACGCTGCTTGGTGTCTTCCGCGTCCGTCGTCGATTTCGCGATCGAGCTCGCGGTCGCCGGTGTCGTGACCCCGCCGGCGGCATCCATGACCGCTCCCTGGCATTCGACGTTCGAAGCTTCGATATAGCCTTTGACCTCGTCCGCGACCCCCGCCATCCGCCGGCGACGTTCGAGCAGCGCCGCTTTCAGGACCCCGGAGACCGGCTCGCCAAGGCGCTCCAGCCCGATGTCGGGGCTGCTTTCGGTGTGGAGGAGCGCGGCGACGATTCGATCCTGCTCGTACAGCGCTTCACGTGCGGCCGTCCGGTGCTGGTTGACGGAGACGACTCCGGCAGTCTTGAGCCTCAATATGTCGTCGGCCTCGGCCGGATTGCTGGCTCGCGCGGCCTCGGCGGCTTCGTCGAGGCAACGCAAACGGAAACGTTCATATTCGCCGAAGGTGGCGGCGACGAACGCGTCCACCTGCTGGTGGCTGCCGGAAGCCAGGTCGTTCGCTTCGAGGCGAAGGCTCGCCTCCAACGCCGTCGCCTTGGCGTAGGTGGGATTCATCACGTCTACCTGGACTTTCATCGACGCGCAGGCGCCGAGCATCGCCAGAGGCAGCAGGCTCAGGAGCTTCTTCATTGTGCCGCGCTCCTTGGCCTGGCCGCAAACCACGCTTGCGCTTCGGCTACATCCTTGAACGCCGGGGCGGCATCGGGGGCGATGCCGGCCGCGGTAGCCTTCAGGATCGCAAGATATACGTCCTTCGCGGTCGCGGGGGTGGCGCTCTCCGCGCTCTGAAATAGGGACGAAAGCTCGGCCGCGGCCGCCTTCCTCGAGCTTTTGACGGTGGTGGCCCTCGCCGCGATGGCCGCCGCGTCGCCCCTCGCGCTACGGGTCGCGAGATACATGGCGGATCCCACCACGGTTTCGTTTTCGGCAAATGCACCGATTGTGCCCGCTATAGCGTCGGCGTCGGTGCTGAGGATCATCACGAAAGCGCCGTTTGGCTGGGTGCTCGATCCGATCGGAACGGTGCTCAGCCGGGCGTTGCGCAGCGCCGTGCATTCCACTTCCGTTTT
>DASQJV010000552.1:0-4537 GCA_035630855.1 Allosphingosinicella sp.
GAGTCCGGCACGCCCTCGGCCGGTCGAGAGGTCGTGGCCGACGTCGACCCGGACGATGCGGGTGCCCGTCTCCGGATCGTCGAGCCAGCCGCCGGCCTTGATCCTGTTGTCGGCGAGGGTCAGCCGGAAGTCGCGGGAGACGAGCGGATGGAAGCGCGGCGGATCCGTCTCGTCGGAGATCCGCATCGCGCCGCTCATCTCGAGCTCGGCGCCGCGCATCCGCCAGCTGCCCGCGCCCTGGTCCACCAGCAGAGCGATCCCGCCGAGCTTGCCGGAGAGGCCGGCGAATCGCCCGGTCGCGCCCCCGTTGCCGAAATCGCCGGTCAGCGAGCCGAGGCCGAAGCGGTGCGCGGCGAGCCTTACCTCGACGTCCGAGGCGGCGAAGCTCGGGCCGGCGAGGCCGAAGCTCAGGCGGCTCCCGGCGACGCTCAAAGGCGAGGCGCCGAGCGTTCCGGCGAATCGCGGCGAGCGCAGCTCGGCGCCTCCGGAGACCCGGCCTCCCGGCGCCTTCCAGACCAGCGCCCGGCCGGTCGGGCACAGGGGCAGCAGGGTCCGGCCGAGCCGGAGCGTGCCGAGCTGGAGCGACTCGAACCGGGCCTGAGTGCAGCCGGTGCCGAAGGCGAAGCCGCCGCGGCCGTCGATCCGGCCGGAGACGGGCAGCACCAGGCCCCGGACGAAGCCGTCGTCGAGCGGCCCGTCGATCGTCGCTACGGTCGAGACCCGGGTCTCGCCGCCGGGCTCGGCGGTGAAGTCTATGTCGCCGAGCGCGAGCCGGGAATTGCCGACCCTCATCGGCTGGATCCGGCCGGTGCCGCCGATCGCGCCGCCGGGCCGGGGCTGGTCGAGGCTCAGGCGGATCGCGGGGAAGCCGCCGCCGGCGACGGCGAGGTCGCCGTCGAGCCGGGCGAGCCCGCTCGGCCAGTAATAATCGAGCCCCTTGCCGCCGCCGAGCTCGATCCGGGCGCCGCTCCGGGCCGCCGCGCTCAGCCTCTCGAATCGGATCCCGCCGAAACCGCCGCCGTTGACCAGCCGCAGGGAAGCGTCGGCGTCGAAGCCGGCCGCGGCGCGCGACAGAGCCGAGGCGAGCGCGTCCGCGACCGGCTCCACCGGGGTGCCGCCGGCCGAGCCGAGCGCCGCGACCGCGCCGGCCAGGGGTCCGCTCGCCGAGGCGCCGCGAGCGCTCGCGCTTCCGATCAGGGTGAATCCGCCATCGTCCAGCGAGAGCGTGTAGCGGCCCTCGACGGCGGCTCGGGCGGCGGTGACTCCGCCGGCCCGGGCCGCGCCCGAAGCGAGGTCGATCGCGCCCCGGGTCATCCGCGCATTCCCGTCGAGCCCGAGGCGGCCGTTCAGCCCGGTCAGCAGGGTCGAGCCGGCCTGGAGCCGGGCGGCCCGCAGCGCGGTCGTCCCGTTCCAGCGGTCGAGTCCCGGCGCGAGCGCGGCATCGAGGTCGAGGCCGATCCCGGTCGCGGCGAGGCTGTCGCCGCAACCGAGGCGGGCGGCCGAGGCCGGACCCCGGAAGCTCGGCTTCAGATCCGATATCGCCACCGCCCATTTCCCCGCGATCCCGTCGAGTCGGCAGCTGCCGATGTCGAGCCGGTGTGACGCCGCCGCCATCCGGCCGCGGAATCCGTCGGCGAGATTGCCCTTCCCCTCGAGCGCGAGGCCGATCCGGCCGGCGGGCGTGTCGAATCGCACCGTCGTGTCGGCGACGTCGACCTTCTGGTCGGGGAAGCGGAACGGAAGGCCGGTGGGCGGCGGAAGCAGACGGTCGACCTCGCCGAAGCTGATCCTGCCGTTCTTTCCGAGCCGGGCGTTGAGCCGGACTCCGCGCGCGGTGACCAGGTCGACCTTCGGCCGGCGGAAGCCCCAGCTCAGCCGGACCTCCACCCAGCGGGCGGTGAGATCGGGGTTGCGCGGATCGCCGATGACGAGATTCTCGAGCCGCTGGGTCCGGAAGCCGATCCTCTTCACCTCGTAGCTGGCCCGGACTCCCCGCCGGGCGAGCTCGCGGTCGATGAAGTCGGAGGCGATCGGCCGGCGCTGGGTCCAGGCGACGAGCAAGGCGAGGAGCAGCAGGACGAGCAAGGCGAGCGCCGTCAAGCGCTTCACCGGGCGCCGCCGCGCCTCCACTCCGGCCTCTTCGTCCACCGGCTCTACCAACCTCCGTTCGACCGATCCCGTTCCGTCGCCGTCACATCTCCGGCCGGTGGCTTTACCCCTCTCCCGCTTTTCGCGGGAGAGGGGGCCCCGCCGCGAAGCGGTGGGAGGTGAGGGTCTGTACACCGGACTCGGCAAGACCCTCACCTCCCAAGCCTCCGGCTTGGGCCCCTCCTCTCCCGTTAGGACGGGAGAGGGGCGTTATGCTCTCCCGTCAAGCCGGATATCACCCGAGGTCAAGGCGTTTGCCTAAGAGCCACTCCAGGCTTAATCTTCGCCGATGGCCGACGAGTCTCTCGACGGCCGGGGCCACCGGGCCCGGCTGAGGAGACGCCTGTTCGAGGGCGGGCCGGAGGCCCTTCTGGAGCATGAGCTTATTGAATATCTGCTTGCGCTCGCCCTCCCGCGCCGGGACACCAAGCCGCTCGCCAAGAAGCTGATCCACGATTTCGGCGGCTTCGGCCGGCTCCTCTCCGCCGACGGCGAGGCGATCGTTCGGATCGGCGACGTCAGCGAGGGCGCCGCCGCGGCGATCAAGATCGCCCAGGCGGCCGCCCTCCGGCTCCTCGAAGCGGAGGTGATCGACCAGCCCGTCCTCGGCAGCTGGCAGGCCCTGCTCGACTATCTGCGCGCCGACATGGGCGCCCTCGCCGTCGAGCGGGTCCGCATCCTCTACCTCAACGCCCGCAACATGCTGATCCGAAACGAGCCGATGTCCGAAGGCTCGGTCGACGAGGCGGCGGTCTACGTCCGCGAGGTCATCCGCCGGGCCCTCGAATATCACGCCACCGCTTTGATCCTCGTCCACAACCACCCGAGCGGCGATCCCCAGCCGAGCCAGCAGGACATCCGCCTCACCCGCGAGATCGTCGAGGCGGCGCGCCCGCTCGGAATCTCGGTCCACGACCACGTCATCGTCGGCGCCCGGACCTGCGCCAGCATGCGCTCGCTCGGGCTGATCTAGAAAATCCTCCCCGGCATTTGCCGGGGAGGGGGACCATGCGAAGCATGGTGGAGGGGTTCTTGGGGCCTCGAAAGAACCCCTCCACCGCGCTACGCGCGGTCCCCCTCCCCGCGAAATCGCGGGGAGGAATTCGGGTGTGGAGAATGTGCCCCTAGCCGCGTTCGTCCTCGCCGCGCCTGCGCTGGCGGCCTCTCGCGACGAGGGCCATCGCGCCGGCGGCGAAGAGCAGGGCCATGGGCGGAGCGGGCACGTCGACCGGATCGTCGTGCGGGGGTCCGGGCACCCCGCACCGGTCGCAGTCGCTGCCGCCGCTGCTCGTCGAGCTGCTGCCCGACGAGGGATCGGCGTAAAAGACGGGCTCGCGCGCCGGCCAGTGGTCGGCCAGCGCGGGCGTGGCGATGAAAGCCATGATGAGTGCGGCGCCGAGCTTCTTGATCATCTTGCGTCCCCTTTGACCGCAGCTGACGGCGTAACGCCGCGCCGGGTCAACGCGGCAAATCCGCAAGTCCCCGGGCGGGACGGAACGGCCGGCGATGGTAACCGGATCGGCGAGCGCCTGCTCCCCGGCGAAGGCCGGGGCCCGGCCGCGCCCGCCCAAAGGCCGGATCCCGGCCTTCGCCGGGAAACGGCTCTGTGCTAGCGACCGGTCATGACGATCCTCGACCGCAGAACCCTGCTGATCGGAGGCGGCGCGGCCCTGGCGCTCGCCGCCTGCGGCCGGAGCGCGGCCGATCCGGCGCCCCCTCCCCCGGCACCCGGCAAGGCCGGAAAGCTGATCGCGGCGGCGCGGGCCCAGGTCGGCGTCACCACCCGCTACGATTCCGCTTACACCCGGCTGGCCTTCCCCGGCGGCGACGTCCCGCGCGAGCGGGGGGTGTGCACCGACGTCGTCATCCGCGCCTATCGCGACGCGCTCGGGCTCGACCTGCAGGCCCTGGTCAATGCCGACATGCGCTCCGCCTTCGCCGCCTATCCGGGGATCTGGGGCCTGCGTGGTCCCGACCGCAACATCGACCATCGCCGGGTGCCCAATCTTCGGACCTGGCTGAAGCGGAAGGGCGCGGCGCTGCCGGTCCCGGCCGGCGCCTCGGGCTGGCGGCCGGGCGACATCTTCACCTCGCTGGTCGACGGCCGCAGCCCCCATATCGGCCTGGTCTCGGACCGGCGCGGGCCGAACGGCTGGCTGATCCTCCACAATATCGGCGCCGGCACCCGCGAGGAGGAGGGGCTGCTCTCCTGGCCGATCACGGGGCGTTATCGGTGGAGCCTGGATTGAGGTCTATATGTTCGTACTTTGTTCTAGACCGGCGGCATCGGATATGGAATAATGGATCGCGGCGAATCGCGCCTGGCTCTTTGAAACGGGGAATCCGCATCGAATGACGAAGCTGAAGCTCGACTGAAAACAAAGGATTC
>DASQJV010000553.1:0-4801 GCA_035630855.1 Allosphingosinicella sp.
GGATTGCAACATTTTTCGGAAAGGGCAGCCGCCGGCCGGGAAGGCTGATCCTCTAGGGACTTGCCTGACCCAAGTTCAGCACATGAACGGAGTGATCGGCCCTGCCGCCTATCCATACTCGCCTCCTGAGAGCGTAGGAGCAGGGGGTCCAGATGGACATGTTTTCGATAGCGGCATCCGCTTTGCTGGGGGCCGCGCCAGTCGCGACCGAGGCTGAGTCCATGAATGTGGCGGGCCCCGTGGCTGCGGCTGCCGACGACGCGCCGGCCGGCGAGACGGACAAGCAGAGGATCGAACGGCTCGAGAATATGGTCGAGGAGCTCTCCCGCCGGCTCGACGATCGCGACCGCCAGGAGGACGCCGCCGGGAGGCAGCGCCAGGAGGAGCAGGCGAATGGGCAGGGGGAGGCGGTCGCCGGCGGTCAGCGCAAGCCCTCCAACCACAGCCTGGAGGTCTACGGCTTCGCCCAGTTCGACGGCATCCAGGATTTCGACCGCGTCAATCCCGACTGGGAAGCCGCCCTGCGGCCGTCGCGAATCCCGACCGTCGAGGGCCTATACGGCAGCGACGGCCAGACGATCCTCAGCATCAAGCAGTCGCGGCTGGGCGTGAAGGCCGGCGGCGAGATCGCCGGCAAGCCCTACGAGGCCAAGATCGAGTTCGACTTCTTCGGGGTCGGCGACGATGCCGGCAAGACCACTCCGAGGCTTCGCCACGCCTACGGCAGCTGGGGTCCGATCCTGGCCGGCCAGACCAACAGCCTGTTCATGGACATCGACCTCTTCCCCAACGTCGTCGAATATTGGGGGCCTCCGGGAATGGTGTTCCTGCGCACGGCGCAGCTGCGTTTCACCCACAAGACGAACGGCTTCACCCTCGGCGCCGCGCTCGAAGTCCCGAGCGCCGACATCGACCCCGGCGCGATCCGCCTCATCGATCCCGAGCTCGCCACCAACCTCAGGCCCAATGAGGAGCTTCCGGATCTCACCGCGATGGTGCGTTACGACGCCAGCTGGGGCCATGTGCAGCTCTCGGGGATCGCCCGCCAGGTCGGCTTCGACACGCTCGGGACGCCCGACAA
Source organism: Allosphingosinicella sp. (assembly GCA_035630855.1). GTDB lineage: Bacteria > Pseudomonadota > Alphaproteobacteria > Sphingomonadales > Sphingomonadaceae > Allosphingosinicella. Next base: position 1,082 of record DASQJV010000553.1, read on the forward strand.
CGAGCCGAGCGGAAGCGAGTTCGGCTGGGGGCTGAACCTCGGCGGCGCGTTCAAATGGTCGCTCGCCACCTTCCGGCTGGGGGTGGTCTATGGCGAGGGGATCGCCACTTACATGAACGACGGCGGCATGGACCTGGCGCCGAGCGCCTCGCTGGTCCCGACCCTTCCGATCTTCCCGCCGCCGCCGTCGCCGCCGCTCAACCAACTGGTCGAGGCCGAAGCCGTGCCGCTGCTCGGGATCACCGCTTATGTCGACCTGCAGTGGACCAAGGAGCTCAGCTCGGCGATCGGCTACAGCTTCACCGAGGTCGACAACACCAACTTCCAGGACGCCACCGCCTTCCACAAGGGCGAATATGCCTCGACCAACCTGCTCTGGGCGCCCGACCCGCGGATCCTGACCGGGCTCGAGCTGCAATGGGGCCGGCGCACCGACAATGACGGCGCCCAGGGCGACGACCTTCGCGCCCAATTCTCGTTCAAACTGTCCTTCTCGAGCAAGGACATCTGGTGATGCCGGAAGCGCAAGGGGAGAAAGGGATGTCCGAAGCGAGCCTCAGCCGCCGAGCCGTCATGGCGAGTCTCGCCACCGGCGCCGCAGGGCTCGCCGCGGGCGGCGGCCTGCTCGCCCTGGCCTCGCCGGCCGAGGCCCAGAAGCGCGGCCGCGCCGCTTCCCCCGGGACCGCCATAGAGGCCGCGATCAAGGAAGCCTACGGCCGCTACCGGACCCTCCAGGAAGGCAAGAATGCCGACTATATCCCCGCCCTCGCCGAAGTGTCGTCCGCCTTCTTCGGGATCGCGGTCGCCGGCAACGACTCGAAGGTCCACGAGACCGGCGACTCCAGGGAGCTCTTCTCGATCCAGTCCATCTCGAAGGTCTTCACCGCCGCCCTGGTGATGCAGGAATCGGGCGGCTCCAAGATCGAGGACAGCGTCGGGGTCGATGCGACGGGGCAGGTGTTCAACTCGATCAACGCCGTGGAGCAATATCGCGGCAAGGAGATGAACCCCTTCGTCAACCCGGGCGCGATCGCGACCGTCGGCAACGTCAAGGGCAGCTCACCCGACGAGGTGTGGGCGAAGATCCTGCAGATCCATTCGGATTTCGCCGGCCGCCAGCTCGACGTCAACCAGCCGGTCTACAAGTCGGAGAGCGACACCAACCACCGCAACCGCGCGATCAGCGCGCTGATGTCGGCCTATGAGCGCTTCCCGATGGATCCCACGGTCGCCGTCGACCTCTACACCCGCCAATGCTCGATCAACGTCTCGGCCCACGATCTCGCGGTGATGGGAGCGACCCTGGCGTTCGGCGGCCGCAACCCGGTCACCGGCAAGCAGGTCATCGACCGGTCCCACGTGCCGGGGCTGCTGGCGATCATGGCCACCGCCGGAATGTATGACGACAGCGGCAAGTGGCTGTTCCGGACGGGCCTCCCGACCAAGAGCGGAGTCGGCGGCGGCCTGGTAGGCGTGGCGCCCGGCAAGTTCGGGATCGGCACCTTCGCGCCGCCGCTCGATGGCGCGGGCAACAGCGTCCGGGGCCAGCGCGCGATCACGGACATCGTCCGGGCGCTCAACGCCAACCCCTACGCCCAGACCGGCTGACCGGCCCCTCATGCGCCGATTTCTTCTGCTCCCCGCGATCGGGGCCGCCCTGCTCTGCGCCGGCGCCGCCCCGCCGCCGCCGAAGGACGCCGGCTGGCTGTTCAACGATTCGCACTTCCATCTGACCAACTATGTCCAGCGCGGGCTCACCGTCCGCCAATATGTCGACATGATGGGGACGAAGGTGAAGCGGTCGACCCTGTTCGGGATCCCGCTCCAGCAGACCTGGTCCTGGCCCAATTCGGGGGACTTCGCCCCGACCTATTATTTGCAGAGCGACTCCTCGCTTTATTATTATTCCTTCACCGACGCGATGATCGCGACCGGCTATCTGTCGCTGCCCGCGGCCGACCGCGCCCGGCTCGATCCGATGATCACCGGCTTCAACCCGGCCGACATGTATGCGGCCGATCACATCCGCCGAGTGCTGCTGACCTTTCCAGGCGTGTTCAGCGGGATCGGCGAGTTCAGCATCCACAAGGAGTTCGTCTCCGGCAAGATCGCCGGCGAGCGGGCCAGCCTGACCGATCCCGCGCTCGACCGGATCCTCGATTTCGCCGGCGAGGCCGGCCTGGTCGTCATCCTCCATTGCGACATCGACATGCCGTTCACCAAGCGGACCGACCTTCCCGTCTATTATACGCAGATGCGCGACCTGCTCGCGCGGCATCCGCGGACGGTGATCGTCTGGGCGCATACCGGCCTCGGCCGGGTGGTGCAGCCGGGCCCGGTCCAGGCCACGGCCTCGACGGCGCAGCGGCCGCCGACCCATCTCGAGCTGATCGAGCGGATCCTCACCGATCCCAGGCTCGGCCATGTCCATTTCGACATCTCCTGGGACGAGCTCGCCAAATATGCGCTCGCCTCGCCGGAGACGGTCGAGCAGGTCGCCGCCGTCTTCGACCGTCATCCCGGCCGATTCCTGTTCGGCACCGACAACGTCGCCCCGCCCGATCTGGCGGCCGACCTCAAGGTCTATGAGATGTGGGCCCCGATCTTCGAGCGGCTCCGGCCGGCGACCCGGGCCGCGATCGTCATGGGCAATTACGAACGGCTGTTCGACGCCGCGCGCCTGCGCGTGCGCGCCTGGGAGAGAGCGAATGCGGGGTAGGGGTGGGGCCGGGGGCCGGACGAGACTCTCGATGAGAATGGCTGGAGCGCTGCTCGCGGCGACTTCGTGGCCGGCGCTGGCGGCCGACGTCGAGGAGCAGCCGGCCCCGGTCGCCGAGGACAATGTCGCCATTCCCGCCCCGTCCGCGAACGAGGTGGACCAGGCCCAGGCCGCGGCCGAGCTTCGCGAGCTCCAGGCGATGAGGCAGGAGATGCAGCGGAAGATGGGCGATTTCGACGCCCGCATCGAGGCCCTCGAGTCGAGGCTCGGCGTGGCGCATCCGCCGCCGTCGTCGCCCGTCGTCACGGCGGGGGAAGCCATCACGACCGACCCCGGAGTCGAGGCGCCGGCCGAGACCGGCGAGAAGACGCAATGGGGCAAGTACGAACCCGGTCGCGGCTTCATCCTCGTTCGCGGCGAGCAGGGCGAGCTCGGCTCGGGGGTCTACGCCTATGCGCGCTTCCTGAACCAGAAGGGCCTCGAGGAAACCTATACCGACAGCTTCGGCCGGGTGAAGCCGCTGCAGGACATAAGAAGCGACCTCCAGTTCCAGAAGCTGAGCTGGAACTTCAAGGGCTGGCTGTTCGATCCCGATTTCCGTTATTATTTCTTCTTCTGGACCTCGAACCCGCAAATGGGCGAGGGCGCCCAGGTCGTGCTCGGCGGCTATTTCCAGTACCGCTTTTCCGACCTGATCACGGTCACGGCCGGGGTGATGCCGCTGCCAACGACGCGGACCACCAACTACACCTTCCCCAACTGGCTGCGGAACGACAACCGCGTCATGGCCGACGAATTCTTCCGCGGCTCCTATTCGACCGGCATCGACGCCCAGGGAGAGATCACCCGCGGGCTCCGCTACCGCGTCGCCATCGCCAACAACCTCGCCCAGCTGGGCGTCAGCTCTCAGGAGCTCGACGCGAGCTTCAACACCTTCTCCGGCGCTTTGTGGTGGATGCCGACGACCGGGGAGTTCGGCCAGGCCTCGGGCTTCGGCGACT
>DASQJV010000554.1:0-6661 GCA_035630855.1 Allosphingosinicella sp.
AGCAAGCGGACGGGGCGGGGCCATTCCGGCCAGGGCAGGGCCGGATCGAGCGGGCCGGTGCGGGCGACGCTCCGCTCCGGCACGTCGCTCTCGACGGCGGTGGCGCGGTAGAGGCTGCGGGGGCCGAGCCGGCCGGCGAGCCGGTCGACGAGCAGGGCGAGGTCGGCCTCGGGCCGGTCGCCGGACAGCTGCTCGGGGCCGAGCGGCTCGACCCGGCCGGCGACGAGGCGCATCGAATCGAGGCCGAAGCCGGGCTCGATCCGCTCGATCTTCATCGCCAGCAGGCGCAGGAGATGGGCGCCGTCGCGGGTGGCGCGGGCGGTGCCGATGGCGATCCGCTCCACTTTCCCGTCGACCCGGTCGCAGAGCAGGTCGAGGGTGCGGGCCGCCAGGCCGGCTTTCGAGAGCGTCTCGATCAGGCTCGACATGAGGTGGCCGAGCGCCCCGGCGATCGCCTCGGCGGTGGCGATCGGCTCGGCGAAGCGGAGGGTCGCGGACGGCGCTTCCTCCGGGACCACCGGCTCGATCGGCTCGCCGGAGCGGCCGAGCGCCTGGTCGAGGCGGGCGAGAAGGGTCTTGCCGAAGCGGCGCTGGAGCGGGCCGCGCGGCAGCGGCAGCAGGTCGCCGACCGTCTCGAGGCCGAGCCGGCGGGCGGCGGCGAGGACGGATTCGTCGACCCGGAGCGCGGCGAGCGGCAGCGGCGCCAGGGCTTCGGGCTCGCCATTGATCGGGCAGATGCCGCCGGGGCCGAAGCGGGCGAGGGCGTGGGCCGCGCCGACGGTTCCGGCGACGGCGATCCGGGCGGCGAAGCCGGCCCGGGCGCAGAAAGAGACGATCCGGCGGCACATCCTCTCCTCGCCGCCGAACAGGTGGGCGACTCCGGTGAGGTCGAGGAACAGGCCGTCGGGGGGCGAGACGGCGGCGCGCGGGGTCCAGCGCCGGGCGGCGAAGAGGGCGAGGCGGGTGAGGATTCCGGCATCGGCTTCGGGATCGTCGTCGCGGACGTCGAGGCAGGGGACGAGGGCGCGGGCCTGGGCGACGGCCATTCCGCTATGGAGGCCGAGGGCGCGGGCTTCCGGCGAGGCCGCGGCGACGAGCAGCCGATTGCCGGCCCGGCGGGAGAGGAGGAGGGGCGGAAATTCCTCCCCGAGCTTGCTCGGGGAGGGGGACCGCGCGAAGCGCGGTGGAGGGGTTCTTTCGGAGTCGGCGAGAGCCCCTCCACCATGCTTCGCATGGTCCCCCTCCCCTGCGAATGCAGGGGAGGATTTTTGCTCGCTACGCCGCCCTTCGCCCGCCTTCACCCGGTCGGTGCTCAGATAGGGAAGGTAGAGCGAGGCGAGCCTCGGCATCGGGGGTCTCCACTAGAAGGTCGAACGGCGCTCCGCCGCGCTGGCGGGCGAGGGTGAGGCGCCAGCGCGGGCGGCCGATCCCGGCCACCGGCAGAGGCGAGGACGGGGCGCAGGCGAGGCGCCAGCGGGTGACGGCGGCGGACGGCATGGCGAGCGGATCCTCGCCTGCCCCCCGCCGCCGACGGAGCATCAGCGCCAGAGTCCCGCCCTCCTCGGCGGCGAGCTGGAGGCGGCGGGTGGCGGGCATGGCGGCCCGGCCGACCTCGCCGACCACCGCGGCGAGGCCGCCGTGGCGAAGCCCCTCCTCCATCACCGCCAGCACGTCCTCGTCGCCGCCGCATTCGGCGTAGAGGATCCGGTCGGGGGGCAGTCCGGCGCCGGCGAGGCCCGGGGCGAACAGGTCGCGGCCGCGCAGCGCCCACAGGACGATGCCGGGGCGGCGGGCGGCGATCGCGGCGAGGAAGAGGGTGGCGGCGGCCTCGTCGGCCGGACCGGGCCGCCCGGCCGCCGCTTCGTGAAGCGCCGCGACCGCAAGGCCGCCGCCGGCGAGCCGGGAGTCGAGGGAGTCGAGGCCGAAGGGAAGATATTCGCGCTCCTCGCCCGCCGCGGCCGATTCGAGCGCCCGCACCTCCGCGCGAAGGGCGGCCAGGCGTTCGGCTCGGGCGGGGCTTCGGGGCATTGCGACTCGACTCTCGTGTTCGCGGAATGTTCCCATCTCGTTCAGCCAGAGTCAAGTCGGGGGGAGGCCTATTCTGCCTCCCCATCGCCAGATGGGGAGGGGGACCACCGAAGGTGGTGGAGGGGTAGAAGGCGCCACGGCTTGAGGTTCTCGCGCGAACCACTAAGTCCGGCGCCAAGTCACCCCTCCATCACCTTCGGTGGTCCCCCTCCCCGTCGCTTCGCGACAGGGAGGCAAAGGAATTTCATGCTCCGTACCTGTCTCCTCGCCCTCTTCCTCCTCGTCGCCGCGCCCGCCTGGGCGGTGGGCGATTCGACCTGGTTCTACCGCAACTCCGACATCGCCCCCGATCCGGCCTGGACCTTCGGCACCCTGCCCAACGGGCTTCGCTACGCGGTCCGGCGCAACGCGGTGCCCGAAGGGCAGGTGTCGGTGCGGCTGAGGATCGACGCGGGCTCACTCCACGAGCAGGACGAAGAGCGCGGCTGGGCGCATTTCATCGAGCATATGGCGTTCCGCGGAACCAGGAATTTCGGCGACGGCGAGGCGCGCGAGACCTGGCAGCGCCTCGGCGCGAGCTTCGGAAGCGACACCAACGCTTCGACCGAACCGACCCAGACCGTCTACATGCTCGACCTTCCGCACGCCGACCGGGCCTCGCTCGACACCAGCCTGCGGCTCCTCGCCGACATGGCCGACACCGCTTTGTTCGACCCGAAGATCGTCGACGCCGAGCGCGGAGTGGTCCTCTCCGAATATGGCCGCCGGACCGAGCTCGCGGTGAAGCTGAGGGAGATGATGATGCCGCTCTTCTTCGGCGGCCTCAAATATGCCGAGCGCGACACGATCGGCACCGAGACGAGTCTGAAGGGCGCGACGGCGGCCGGCCTCAGGGCCTTTTACGAGCGCTGGTACCGGCCCGACCGCGCGACCCTGATCATGGTCGGCGACGCCGATCCGGAATTGATGGAGCAATTGATCGCCGAGCGCTTCGGCGGGTGGAAACCTTCGGGGCCGGCGCCGGCCGCGCCCGATTACGGCCGGATCGCCGAGGTCCCGGAGCGGACCGGAGCCATCGCCTATCCCGGCTCTCCCCATTTCGCCACTCTGAGCTGGATCAGGCCCTATCGGGCGGAGCCGCCGACCAAGGCGCGCGAGCAAAGGGATCTCGGCCGGGCCCTGGCCCGGCGTATCCTCAACCGGCGGCTCGAGGCCAAGGCTCGGGGCGAGTCGGCCTTCCTCAACGCCCAGGTCCAGGCCGACAACGAGGTCAACATCGCCAATTACACCCAGATGTCGGTGATGGCGAAGGAGGGACGCTGGCAGGAGGCCCTGAAACAGGCCTATGCGATCCTCGCCGATGCCTTGAAGGCGCCGCCGAGCCGGGCCGAGATCGACCGCGAGATGGAGAATATCCGCACCGCCGGCCGGGCCGCGGTCCAGGGCGATCCGACCCAGCGCTCGCAGAGCCGGGCCGGGCGGCTGATCTCGGCGATCGACGGCAACAGCGTCATCTCCACCGCCGAGATCCAGCTCGCCTTGTTCGAGGAGCTGGCGCCCGCAATGACTCCGGAAGCCGTCCATATGGCGATGAAGGATCTGTTCGCCGGCTCCGGGCCGAGGATGGCGATGCTATCGCCGGCGCCGGTGACCGGCCTCGAGCAGGCCCTCGCCGCCGCCGAGGCCGCCGCCCCGGCCGGGCGCCAGGCGGAAAGGAGCGTGAGCCTCGACGATTTGCCCGCGCTAGGGCCGCCCGGCCGCGAGGTCTCGCGCGAGCGGATCGCCGACATGGACGCGACCATCGTCCGCTTCGCCAACGGCTCCAGCCTGGTCTTCAAGCAGACGGCCTATGAGAAAGGCAGCGTCAGCGTCGGCCTTCGCTTCGGCCGGGGCATGGCGGCGCTTCCGGCCGATCGCAAGTCGCTCGCCTGGATGGCGCCGCTGCTCGGCTCGACCGGGGTGGGACCGCTCGACCTCGACGGGCTCGAGCGGCTTCTGACCGGTCGCCGGATGTCGATCAGCTTCGGCCTCGACGACGATTCGCTCGTCCTTCGCGGCTCGACCCGCGCGGAGGAGCTCGGCGACCAGCTTCGGCTGCTCGCGACCAAGATCGTCGCGCCCCATTTCGACCCGGCGCTGTTCCAGCGCTCGAAGACCTCCGCGCTGGAGAGCTACGACCTCGCTTTCTCCTCCGCCTCGTCGCGGCTTGGCCGCGAGTTCCCCGCTTTGGCCCGAGGCGGCGACCCGCGCTGGAAGCCCTTCGACAAGGCCGAGATCGAGCGGCTCCGCCACGAGGATTTCGAGGCCTTCATGGCCCCGCTGCTGGCCCGCGGACCGGTCGAGGCGGTGATCGTCGGCGACGTCGACCTCGAGACGGCGGTCGCCGCGATGCTGAAGACGGTGGCGGCCCTGCCCCGCCGGCCCGAGGTCAGGGCGCCGGCCGAGTCGCTCAGGGTGCGGCCGCCCCGCGCCTCAGCGGAGCCGGTCCGATTCACCCACCAGGGCGACCCGACCCAGGCCTATGCGGCGCTCGGCTGGACCACCTTCGGCGGCTTCGAGCCCCGCCGCGAGCGGCGGGCGCTGGGAATCGCCGCCAACCTCGCCCAGGCGCGGCTGGTCGAGCGGCTCCGCGACAGCGAGGGGGCGAGCTATTCGCCCGCCGCCACCGTCCAGTCCTCTTTCGAGTTCCCCGACTGGGGCTTCTTCTTCGCCGGCTCGGAGATCAGGCCGGAGCGGGCCGACCTCTTCTTCCGGCTCGCCCGGGAGATCGTCGCCGAGCTCGCCGCCACGCCGGCCTCCGCCGACGAGTGGCAGCGGGCGATCAACCCGGTGGTGACCGGGATCGAGCGGCGGCTGAAGACCAACGCTTATTGGACCGGGGCCCTGCAGGACTGGTCGCGCGAGCCCAGGCTGATCGAGCATGCGAGGACCTACCTCGCCGACTACAAGTCGCTGACTCCGGAGGAGGTGCGGGCGGCGGTGGCGAAATGGGTGACCGACGAGGGCGACTGGCCGATCCTGGTTTTGCCCGCTAAAACGGCGAACAGTGTCAACTAGCGCAGTCCAGGCGAACAGGGGCGGCCCGAGGCAGGCCGCGGGCGGAGGCTGGAAGCCGTTCAGGCTTCAGCAGCAGCCTTTCTTCGAGGACAAGAACCGGGCCTTCTGGATCCTGCAGTCGGTCGGCTGGGCGGGCTATTTCTTCCTTCGCACTCTGTCGGGCATCGCCAACAATTTCGGCTTCAGCCTCGTCATCCACATCACCTTGCTGACCGCGACCGGCTATTCGCTGACCCTGCTGATGGCCTCGGCCTACCGGCGGCTGATCAAGATGCGGCCGATCATCACCTGGGTGAGCTCGATCATCCTCATCGTCGTCGCGTCGGCCGCCTTTTCGGCGATCGAGACCTGGAGCCACGCCACCTTCGTTCGGCCCGGAATCACCCCGCAGGGGTTGCAGTTCTTCGGCTCGATCACGCTTACGCTCGCACTGCTCGTCGCCTGGTCGGCCCTCTATTACAGCATCAATTATTATCTGATGCTCGAGGAGCAGAGCGACCGGCTGCTTCGGCTCGAGCACCAGGCGAGCTCGGCCCAGCTCGCCATGCTGCGCTACCAGCTCAACCCGCACTTCCTGTTCAACACCTTGAACTCGATCTCGACCCTGGTGCTTCTGAAGCAGACCGACCGCGCCAATGCGATGCTGTCGCGCCTGTCGTCTTTCCTCCGCTACACCCTGGTCAACGAGCCGACCGGCCACGTCACCGTCGCCCAGGAGGTGGAGACTCTGAAGCTCTATCTCGAGATCGAGAAGATGCGCTTCGAGGACCGCCTCCGGCCCCGCTTCGAGATCGATCCGTCGGTGGCCCGGGCGAGGCTTCCGTCCCTGCTCCTCCAGCCTCTCGTCGAGAATGCGATCAAATATGCGGTCACCCCGCAGGAAGAAGGCGCCGACATCGAGGTCTCGGCTCGGCTCAACATCGACCGGGTGGTGATCACCGTACGCGACACCGGGCCGGGGGCCGAGGACCATTGGGTGAAGGCGCAGCAGTCGACCGGCGTCGGACTGGCCAATATTCGGGACCGTCTGGCGCAAGCCTATGGCGCCGACCATCGTTTCGAGACTGAATCGAACATTAAGGGGGGCTTCCGCGTTACCATCGAAATCCCGTACCAGCTTGAACCACCTGAGGAACCGAAATGACGATCCGCACGATTCTCGTGGACGACGAGCCTCTGGCGATCCAGGGCCTGCAACTGCGCCTGGAAAAGCATGACGACGTCGAGATCGTCGAGACCTGCTCCAACGGCCGCGAGGCGATCCGGGCGATCAAGACCAACAAGCCCGATCTCGTCTTCCTCGACATCCAGATGCCGGGCTTCGACGGCTTTTCGGTGATCCAGGGGCTGATGGACATCGACCCGCCGCTGTTCGTGTTCGTCACGGCCTATGGCGAGCATGCGCTGCGTGCGTTCGACGCCCAGGCGGTGGATTATTTGATGAAGCCCGTCGACGAGGACCGGCTTGCCCGACACCGTGGCATCGCCGAACACGCCGATGACGTCGTCGCGCATCTGGAAGGCGTCGCCGAGCGGCAGCCCGAAGCGACTCAGCGCGGGGAGCAGTTCGCCGGCG
>DASQJV010000555.1:0-3646 GCA_035630855.1 Allosphingosinicella sp.
GTCCCCCTCCCCGTGCCGGGGAGGAGCATTGATGCGACTGCGGTCCCTGCTCTTCGTGCCTGGCGACCGGCCGGACCGGATGGAGAAGGCGCTTCGCTCCGGCGCCGACGCCCTGATCCTCGATCTCGAGGATGCGGTGGCGCCGGCGGCCAGGCCGGAGGCGCGGCGGCAGGTGGCGGGCTTCCTCAACGCCAACAGCGCCGCGAAGCTCTGGGTCCGGATCAATCCGCTCGACGGCGACGAGAGCGACAAGGATCTGGCGGCGATCCTTTCGAGCCATCCGGACGGGATCGTCCTGCCCAAGGCCGAGGGCGGCTCCTCGGTCGCCGAGCTGACCCGGCGGCTGACCGAGCGGGGCAATGCCACCGCCCAGATCCTCGCCATCGCCACCGAGACTCCGGCGGCGATGTTCCAGCTCGGCACCTACGCAGGTTCGAAGCGGCTCGCCGGCTTGACCTGGGGGGCGGAGGATCTGCCTGCCGCGATCGGCGCGGCGACTTCGCGCGAGCCGGACGGGCGCTATACGCCGCCCTACGAGCTCGCCCGTTCGCTCTGCCTGTTCGGAGCGGCGGCGGCGGGGGTCGCTCCGATCGAGACGGTCTATCCGGCTTTCCGCGACCTCGACGGCCTCGCGGCTTATGCGGCCCGGGCCAGGCGGGACGGCTTCACCGGAATGATGGCGATCCATCCCGATCAGGTCCCGGTGATCAACGCCGCCTTCACCCCAAGCGTGGCGGAGGTAGCGCATGCCCGGGCCGTGGTCGCCGCTTTCGAGGCGAATCCGGGCGCCGGGGCGCTGTCGCTCGACGGCCGGATGATCGACCGGCCCCACCTCGTCCAGGCTCAGCGAACGCTCGCGGCCGCTTCGGGTTCGTGACCGGATTGCCGGACCCCGCCGACGCCGCCTGGACGGCGCTCGCCTTCATCCTCGGAGCCGCGATCGGAAGCTTCCTCGCCACCATCCTGGTGCGCTGGCCGCAGGGGCGGAGCGTCGTCGCGGGCCGCTCGGCCTGCGACAAATGCGGGAGGATACTGGAGCCGCGCGACCTGGTGCCGATCCTCAGCTGGTCGCTGGCCCGGGGCCGGTGCCGGAGCTGCGGGGCCAGGATCGACCGGCGGCATCTGGCGGCGGAAGCCGGCGCCGCGATGATCGGGATCGCCGCCATCCTCGCCCATCCGATGCCGCTGGCGGCGGCGACCGCGATATTCGGCTGGTGGCTGTTCCTTCTCGCCGCGCTCGACCTCGAGCAGGAGTGGCTTCCCGACCGGCTGACCTGGCCTCTGCTCGCTGCGGGCCTGGCCGCGGCGTGGGGCGGGTTCGGGCCGCCGCTTCAAAGCCGGCTGATCGGCGCCGCGGCCGGTTTCGGGTCGCTGTTCCTGATCGCCTTCCTCTACCGCAGGCTGCGCGGGCGCGAGGGGCTGGGGGGCGGGGATCCCAAGCTGTTCGCGGCGATCGGCGCCTGGCTGGGCTGGACCCAGCTTCCCTTCGTTCTGGTCGGAGCGGGCCTGCTCGGCCTCGCCGCCCTGCTCCTCAAGCGGCTTCGCGGCGGATCGGTCGAGGCCACCGACCGGCTCCCGCTCGGCACTCTGATGGCGCTGGCCGCCTGGCCGATCTGGCTGGTCATCGCCGGGCGGTGATCCTCCCGGCGAACCGCATATCCACAAGCCGCTTGCGCCGGGGGCGAAAAGCTGGAAGTTTGCCCGGCTGGCGAATCCTGGGCTGGATGGTCGCCAAAACATTGTTACGACTGTGGAAATTGACCGCGGTGGGTGTCGCGGGGAAGGGGTTCGGGGTAGATGCGTTTAGCTTTTGACAGCCGGCGGCTGATCGGCCGCGCCCGGGGCGTCAACGGCTGGACCCTGCTCGAGCTCGGCCTCCTCGCCCTGATCGCCCTGCAATGCGCACGCCTGATCTGGACCGCGGCCAGCCCGATCGGACCGCTCGGCGACTGGAGCGCCGCCGCCGAGGCCCGCGGCGACTCCTCCTCCGCCGTCCTCGGCGGCTTCGACCCCTTCTTCCGGTTGAGCGGCGCGGACGGGCCGGTGACGGTCACCTCGCTCAACCTCAAGCTGTTCGGGATCCGCCAGGACCAGGCGTCGGGCCGGGGCTCGGCGATCATCGCCGGCTCGAACGGCGAGCAGCGCAGCTTCGCCGTCGGCGAGGAGATCGAGCCCGGGGTCGTCCTGAAGTCCGTCGAGTTCGACAGCGTCACCATCTCCCGCGGCGGCGCGGACGAGCAATTGTTCATGGACCAGTCGCCGACCGCGACCACCGTCACTCCGCCCGCCGGTACCGCCCCCGCCGCGCCGACGGCTCCGGTCATCCAGCCCACCACCGCGGTCGAGCCGGGAAGCCGGCCGGTGCCGCCGTCCACGCTCTATCCGAACGAGAAGCCCCCCCAGTGAAGCGCGCCTTCCTTGCCCTCGCCCTGATGCTGGCGGCGCCGCTCACTCCGGCTTTCGCCCAGCATGTCGTCAACTTCCGCGAGGCGGACATCCGAGCCTTCATCGAGGACGCGGCGCGGGTCACCGGCCGGACCTTCATCGTCGACCCGGCGGTGAGCGGCAAGGTGTCGGTGGTGACCCAGAGGCCGCTGTCGCGGTCCGAATATTTCGAGCTCTTCCTGTCGACCCTGCGCGCCAACGGGCTGATGGCGGTGCCGCTCCAGGGCGGCGCCTTCCGGATCCAGCCGATCGCCAGCGGAGCCGCCGCCGGAGGCCGGGTCGCCAGCCGGGGAAGCGCCAACAATTTCGTCACCGAGATCATCCGCACGAGAAGCATCGACGCCGCCCAGGCGCTCGAGGCGCTCAAGCCGCTGGTCAGCCGCGAAGGCTCGATCACCGCCAGCCGCAACTCGATCGTGGTCGCCGATTTCGCCGACAACGTCGCCCGGATCCGGGCGGTGCTGAGGAGCATCGACCGCGACACCAGCAACAGCCGGATCGTCGCGCTTCGCAACGCCGGAGCGCGCGAGATCGCGACCTCGCTCAATGCCCTGATGGAGGGCAGCTCGCCCGGCGGCCGTTCGGCGACCATCGTCCCGGTCGACAGCTCGAACTCGATCGCGATCCGGGGCGACGCCGCCTCGGTCGCCCGGCTCGCCGCAATGGCCGAGGAGCTCGACCGGCGCGCCGCCACCGGGACCGAGATCCGAGTCATCTTCCTGCAGCATGCCGACGCCGCCCAGCTCCTCCCCGTGCTCCAGCAGCTGCTCGGCCAGCCGGTCACCCAGCCGCCGCCGAGCCCGGGCCTGTCGTCGTCGCGGGAGGAAGGGGCGACATCGACGACGACCACCCGCAGCGGCGGCGCCCGGCAGCCGATCCGGACGACGACAACGACCGAGGCTCCAGCCCCCGACTCCGCGGCGGCGACCGGGCTCAGCATCTTCGGACCGCGCGGCGCCGTGGTGACCCGTTTCCAGGGCGCCAACGCCCTCGTCATCGCCGCCTCGACCGACGTCCAGCGGCAATTGGGCGAGGTCATCCGCCAGCTCGACACCCGCCGCGAGCAGGTGCTGGTCGAGGCGATCATCGTCGAGATCTCCGACAATGCCGCCAAGAAGCTCGGAGTCCAGCTGCTCCTCGCCGGCCTCGGCGGGAGCAACATCCCGTTCGCGGTGACCAATTATTCCAACGCCAGCCCGAA
>DASQJV010000556.1:0-5235 GCA_035630855.1 Allosphingosinicella sp.
CGCCGACGTCAGAGCGCCGATGAAGAAGATGATGTCGTTGCCGGCACCGCCGAAGACGGTGTCGTTGCCCCCGTCCTGGAGGCGAAGGACGTCAATGGCGCCGCCGCCGGTGATGACGTTGTCGCCGGCATTGCCGCGGAAGTCGTGACCGACGTCCGAGGTCGCGGTCAGCTTCTCGACATTGGCCGCCAGGACATAGGTCGCCAGCGCGGTCCGGACCTCGTCCGTCCCCTCGCCGGCAATCTCGAAAACGACGTCGCCGGCGCTGCTCACCATGAAGACGTCGTTGCCGGTCCCGCCGATCATCAGGTCGTCGCCGCCGCCGCCGTCGATCAGGTCGTCGCCGCCGCGCCCATCCGCGACGTCGTTGCCGGCGCCGGTGCGGATCTCGTCATTGCCCCCGCCCGTGACGATGGCGTCGGCGCCCAGGCCGGTCGTGACCAGGAACCGGTCGATCGCGTAAAAGGTGGCGCTCCGGGTCGAATCGTCGACGAACTGGCCGGACGTTCCGGCGGCATCGGTCTGGTGTTCTCCGACATTGCGGACCCCGGCGGTCGCGGCGCCATAGTCGAGGACCAGCGTATCGAACCCGCTGTTCGCCGCGCCGGCCTCGGCCGAGCCGCCGAAGACCGTGTCCCGCCCGTCGTGCAGGGTGATGCTGTCGTTGCCGGCGCCGAGCGAGACCCGGTCGTTCAGGTTGAGCAGGCCGGTCACGACGACATCGGACCCGGCGCCCGTCTGGAAGCCCGACCCTCCGAAATATTCGAAATTGAGGAAGCTGACTCCGTCCGGGCCCGAGAAGCTGTTGGCCGCCAGGTCGATCAGGACCGCGACGGTCGCCCAGTTCAGGTCCGCCGCCACGCTGTCGACCCCCGCCCCGCCGTCGCCGACGTCCGCTCCGCCGCCGAAGTCCACCGAATCGTCGCCGCCGCCCAGGAGGGCGATGTCGTTCGTCGAGAGGCCGAGCGATCCGAACTGCAGGGAATCGCTGCCGGAGCCGGTACGGACGTCCAGCCGCTCGACATTGTCGAAGTCGATCCGTCGCGTGCCGCCGTCGGCGATCCGGCCCTTGAGGCCGGTGCCGTCCGAGGAAAGCCCGATGAGGCCGACCATCGTCACCGCCTCCGCCGAGTCGCTATAGTCGATAGTGAGAAGGTCGCTTCCGGACTGGCCGTCGACGGTATCGAACCCGTTGAAAACGCTCGCTCTGTCCGCCCCCGCGCCGAGCAGGACCCAGTCGCCGCGATCGAGCTTGCCGGTGACGACGAGGTCCTCGCCCGACCCGGTCCTGAAGCCCGAGCCTCCGAAATATTCGAAATTGGCGAAGCCGGCATTGGCCGGACCGGAGAATGTGTTGGTCAGCAGGTTGATCGAGATCGCAACCGTGGCGAGGCCGAGGTCGGCGGCGAGACCGTCGGTTCCGAAGCCGCCGTCGCCGACGTCCACGCCTCGGCCGAATTCGGCCATGTCGTCGCCCGCCCCCAGGTTGACGACGTCGTCGGTTGCGAGTCCCCCGGTGCCGAGCACGATCGAGTCGTTCCCCGATCCGGTGCGCACGTCGAACCGCTCGATCCCGTCGAAGTCGACCTGCCGGTCCCCGCCGTCGCCGATCTGTCCCTTGACTCCCGAGCCGTCCGAGGCGGCGGCGATCCCCGCCGCTCCGCCGCTGGTGGTCACGCTCCCCGTCGCCGCGCCGTAGTCGACGACCAGGGTGTCGGAGCCGGCGCCGCCGGCGGCATCGTCGTGGCCGGCGCCGCCGATCAGGATATCGTCTCCCGCATTGCCCCGGAGGACGTCATTGCCCGCGCCGCCGTCGAGTCTGTCGTTGCCCGCGGCGCCGGCGATGAGGTTCGCGAGCCCGTTGCCGGTCAGAGCCTGTCCGGCCGCCGAAAGGCCCGTCAGTGCCTCGACCCCGGCCGCGAGCGCATAGGCGCCGGAGCTGGTCCGTACCTCGTCGAAGCCGGAATCCGCCGCCTCGGTCACCATGTCGCCGGCGTCATCCACGAAGTAGATGTCGTTGCCGAGGCCGCCGACGAGCTGGTCGGCGCCGGCGCCGCCGTCGAGCACATCGTTGCCCGAGCCGCCGGTGAGGATGTTGGCGAGGCCGTTGCCGGTCAGCGCCTGGCCGGTCGAAGCGGTGCCGGTGAGCCTCTCGACATTGGCGGCGAGGCCGTAGCCGGCAAGGGCGGTGCGGACTTCGTCAATGCCTCCGCCGCCCGCCTCGACCACGAGATCGCCCGAATCGTCGACCCTGTAAATGTCGTCCCCCGGGCCGCCCTCCAGCGTGTCGGCCCCGCCGCCGCCGTCGAGGTGGTCGTTGCCCGGAGTGCCGGCGATCCGGTCCGCAAAAGCGGACCCCCTGGCGCGCTCGAACGAGTGCAGCTGGTCGCCCTCGGCATCCCCGCCCTTTCCGGTCTCGGCGTAGAGGTCGACCGTCACCGCCGCGGGCGAGGCCGAATAATCCACCTCGTCGGTTCCGGACATGCCGTGCAGGACATCCGCGCCGGGGGAGCCGCGAAGGACGTCGTCGCCGTCGTAGCCGAGCATCCACTCGGCGCGGAAGGTGCCGTCGAGCAGGTCGTTGCCGTTGGTCCCGACGATGTCCGCGCCCGGGGACTGGGTGACGACTATCTCGAAATCGTCGAAAATGGAGACTTTCCCGTCGCTCGCCGTCACCCGCACCGTCAGCGGAGCGCCGACCTGCTGGAGCGGCGGAGTGCCGGAGAAGGTCCGGGTGGCGGAGTTGAAGCTCAGCCAGGAAGGCAGCGGCGCGCCATTGGCCAGAGTCGCCTGGAAGGAGAGGGTGTGCTGGCCGTCGGGATCGATGAACGAGGTTCCGGGAATGGTGTAACTTGCCGCCTGACCGTCCAGCCAGCTCTGGTCGGCCATGGCCGGCTGGCCGAGCACGGGAGGATTATTGGGGTCCACCCCGGCCTGGGCGACCCTGTCCGCGAAGCGGACGAGCTCGACGCCCTCGATGCTGTCCGTGCCTTCATCCCCATTGGCGGGATTGAGATCCCGGATGGTCGTCCGGCCGTCCGTGAAGCCGATCTCGTAATCGGCGAAATTGCCCGCGAAGACGGCGACGTCGCCATTGCCCGCGCCGCCGAGGAGGATATCGTCGCCGGCGCCGCCGGTGAGCGTGTCGTCGCCGGCGCCGCCGGTGATGGTGTTGGCAAGCTCGTTGCCGGTCAGCGTCTGCGCCGACGCCGAGGTCCCGGTCAGGACCTCGACATTGGCGGGAAGGACGTAGGTCGCCAGAGCGGTTCGGACCTCGTCCCGGCCCGCGCCCGCGAGCTCGACCACGATGTCGCCCGGATCGTCGACGACATAGACGTCGTCCCCGGCCCCGCCCTCCATCGTGTCGGCGCCGGCGCCGCCGTCGAGACGGTTGGCGACCTCATTGCCGATCAGCCGGTCGTTGCCGGCGCCGCCGACGGCATTTTCGATGGTCACGTTGAAGGCGATGGCGATGTTCTTGGTCAGGCCGCCGGCGTCGCTGAACGCGCCCGCGTGGAGGTCGATCAAGGAGGCCTCGCCATAGCCCGACAGGTCGATCGTATCGATCCCGCCGCCGTCCCAGATCGCCACCACCGGCCCGGTCGTCGCGGCGAAGTTGAACGGCGAGGTCGCGCCCGTATTCGAGTTGAACCCGTAGACGGTGTCACCGGCGCGGGTCGACATGTTCGGGCTGTAGAGCGACTGCAGCGCGAGGATGTCGTAGAGGAGTGGAGTCCGGCCGATATATTGGACGGCGCCGATATAATGGTCGGCCCCCGTGTTCGCCGCCGCAAAGTAGGACATGACCGAATATTGGATCGTGTCCTCGGCGAACTCGGCGTCGTTCTGATAGGTCGGCCCCTGGCCGTTATAATTGCCCGGGTGCGAGAGTCCGAGGGCGTGCAGCACTTCGTGGATCGCGACGAACGAGGTGAAGTCGTTGAAGCCCTCGTTGTTGGTCCGCTGGGCGATGCGCGCGGTGTTGAACCTGATATCCGCGCCGTAAATCTCTTCCGATCCCTGGTCCCGGAAGGCGAACATGGCGCCGGAATAAGCGAGCGAGACGCTGTTCGCGTAGAAGGCGATGCGCGGGTTGGCCGGCCCCGGCTGCTGCTGGTTGTCGGCGACCTGGACGAAGGTCAGGTTCACGATCTCGGCGATCATCGCGAAGGCGTTCTGGACCGCCGCCCGCTGAGCGGCCGAGAAGGGGACCCAGCCCGGCTCGTTCGGCACATAGGCGGGCTTCTGCTCGAGGAACGCATATTGGATCGGGTTCTGGGGATTGGCCCACACGCCCACCTGGGTCAGCGCAGTGACATAGCCTTCGTTGCTGATGTGAGGCTTGTCCGCCATGCCCGCTCCTCTGAAGGCAGACCATCACGGAAAAATCTCGTCTGCGCAATCCTTTGGCCTGTGCACGGCTTGCGAATCTGGGCTCCGGCGCGGCGCCGCGCCTGCGTCCCGGACGGCCCGGGACGAGCGCGAGGGCAGCCGGTCCGCTAGAGCAGGAAGTCCCCGGCCGCGAGCGGCGTCGGTCCTTGCAGGGTCAGGGCGATGACGAGGTCGGCGGCACCGTCGCCGTTCGTGTCGCCCTCGACGATCCAGCTTCCGCCCGACTGATAGGCGCGAAGCTGCCCCGCCGAGCCGCTGAACGCGGAGGCGCCGATCCAGGCGAAGCCCTGGTCGCCGGCGGCGAGGCTGTTGGCGTCGACCCGGCTGAGGTCGATCTTGTCGGTGCCGGGCGTGAAGTCGAGGATCTGGTCCATCGAGCCCGCGTTGGAATCCGCCGTCGAATCGAAGCGGAAGACGTCCGCTCCGCCGTTGCCCACGAGCGTATCGGCGCCGAGATTGCCGTGGATGAGGTCGGCATTGGCGCCGCCCTTCAACGTGTCGTCGGCCCGGCCGCCGAACAGGCGGAGGAAGCCGTCGGCCTCCTGGCTGGCGTCGAGGATCATCGTCTCGCTCGCCATCAGCAGGGCGCCCGACACGGTCAGCGTCTCGCCCGGCTTCACGATCGCGTTCGAGAGGGTGAGGTTGTAGTCGAACTCGGTGCCGCCGCCCCTCGCGTAGCGCTCGTCGGTCGCCGAGGTCAGGGTTAGGTTCTCGATGTTGGTGAACAGCCCGGTGTAGCCGGGAGCGTTGAAGTCGATCGTGTAGTTGCCGCGAAGGAACATGCCGTCATAGCCGGCGCCGCCGTTGACCGTGTCGCCCGAGGCGAACCGCTCCTCGGCATAG
>DASQJV010000557.1:0-2271 GCA_035630855.1 Allosphingosinicella sp.
CTGCTGGTCGAGCACGACATGGAAGTGGTGTTCAAGCTCGCCGACAACATCACGGTCCTGCATCGCCAAGGTGAGGAGAGGGCTTCGACAGGCTCAGCCCGAACGGAAAAAGGAACCGAATAAGGCGCTTCCCTTCCGGCCGGCGGTCAGATCCCCTTCACGCCCGCCTCGGCAAGCCGCCGCTGCGCCTCGCGGTAGCGGACCGGCCCGGCGATCCGCAGCCGGGCCCGCGCCTCGGCGAGCGGCTCGGCCATCAGCGCCTCATAATCCTCGGCGTGGAGCCAGGCGGCGCGGCGGCCGTGGCGGTAGCCCTCCCACACGGCGCGCGCGAAAGCGGTGTTGCCGGTGATTCGGAGGCTCTTGAGAGCGGCGCCGGCGCCGATGAAGGCCCAGCCGAGGCCGCCGGTCTGAGCGTAGGAGAAAGCGACCAGGCAGGCCTCGCCGAGCGGCTCGTCGGCCTCGTAGCCGGTGAGGACGTGCCAGAGGTCGTGAACGTCGCGCTCGCGGCGGCCGAACCAGGCGTAGGGATGCTCGATATTCGCCGGGATGTCGGTCTCGGCGATGCTGACCTCGGCGAGGCCGTCGGCCGAATAGCCGGTGCGGTCGAGGAAAGCGCGATAGGCGGCGCCGACGCTTGCTTCCGGGAAGGAGTCGATCCAGGCCCGGTCGCACAGCCGCGGCGCGAGCTCGACCCGCGCATAAGCGATCCGGCCGCCTTCGGCGCTGGCGATCAGCCGGCGATAATTGCGGTGCGAGGTATCGCCGTTGAGGGCGCGCATGATCCGGAACACCTGGACGGTGTCGTCGCCGTCGGCGAGCAGCCGGCGAAGCGCCCTGAAGGCGGTGCCCCACTGGCGCTTCATCGGCACCGCAGGGTTGAAGGATCGGGTAGCCACAGGCGACTCCGCTGCTGACACGGATGTCAGTGTGGCATCCTGCGCCGCGGAGATCAACATGGGCATAGCGGGCGGCAAGGCCGCGGCCTCCGGATCAGCCCGCGTAATTGCACCGGGCCGCCAGGGCCGACTGGGTCGGGCCCGAATCCTCCCCCGGCCCGAGCTCGGCCAGTGCGACCGGGCCGGCGCTCCTGGGCATTTCCCGGCGAACGAAGCTTTCCGCCTGGACAAGCCCCTGCGGGTCGCGATCGGCCAGCCGGGGAATGCCGGCTTCGATCCGGTAACGATACCATTGGCCCAGCGATGCGGTGAGATTCTTGTGCGCCTGGGCGCTGCGCGAAATGCTCGCCAGGGTCGGGCGCGTATCCAGGGAACCGAGATAGGCGATCTTGCCCGGCTCGATGGTGAAGGTCGGCACGGCCGCGTGCAGGCAGCCCAGCCACCAGCGCTGCATGTGGACCGAATCCAGCCGGTAGCGGCCGGGCGGCAGCGCAGTGACGATGAATCGGTCGCCTCCGGCGATCGGCCTGGCCTTGACCAGCACCCAGTGAGCGTTGGTCGGGGACGCTCCGACGCGCGTGAACAGGAGGACGTGGTTCGCCGGCGCCGGGGGGACCTTGAAGAGGCGGGCCCCTTTCGGGGACCCGGGAGAGATGGCGACCTTGCGCGGCTCGTCGGCCGCGGCAGGCTGAGCGAGGAGAAAGGCCGACAGCGCCGCCGTCAGACGGATCCGGCGCAGGCGCGGTGCCGGGAGCGGCATGCTTGCGCGGCTTCGCCGCTCAGCTGTGAGCGCCGGCGCCGGAGCGGCCGGCCAGGGCCTTCGCCATCCTGCGCCCGACTTCGGTGCCGATCAGCGACGCGACTCCGGCGAAGGTCATCCAGGTCAGGGCCCGGTCGGATTTGCCGATCACCATCGCCCAGGCGATCGCGACCGCGAACAGGGCCGCCGCCACGAGGACGATCCATTTGAGCCAGAAATCGACCGGACGAAACGACTTGAAAAGCTGGGTTGAGGCGACGCCCGCGATCAGCGCCCCGGCGAGGCCCTGGACGAAGCCCACGGCGACGGCCGCGGGCCTCCCGGCCTCGATATTCGCCCAGCCGCCGAGATAGGCGATGACGAAATTGGCGAGGACGAGGCAGACGATCGTGACGACCAGGGCCGCCGCGTAGGTCCCGGTCCCGGGCGCTTTCGGCTCCATCGTCAAACCCGCATCGGCATCAGGACGTAGAGGGCCGCCGCCTTGTCATTCTCCCTCAAGAGGGTCGGAGCGGCGGCGTCGGCGAGGTGCATCTCGACCGTGTCGCCCTCGATCTGGCCCAATATGTCGAGCAGGTAGCGGGCGTTGAAGCCGATCTCGAGGCCGTCGGCATT
>DASQJV010000558.1:0-5988 GCA_035630855.1 Allosphingosinicella sp.
ATGGACCGCCGCGCCTTCATCGGATCCGCCGCCGCGACCCTCGCCCTGCCGGGCTGCGCCACCACGCCGCGTCCGGCGGCGACCGCCCGGACCGGCTGCCTGCCGCCGGTCGAGGTCGCTGCGGAGCGGGTGATCCGGACCGTCGCCGGCCTCCGCCCCTTCCGGGCCTCCGGCTTCGTCGTCCGGGCCGAGCCGCTCGGCGACAAGAGGCTGGTCCACAATTACGGCCATGGCGGCGCCGGCATCACGCTCAGCTGGGGGAGCTCGAAGCTCGCCACGCAGATCGGCCTGCCCGGCCATCGTGGACCGGTCGCGGTGATCGGCGCCGGGGTGATGGGCCTCACCACCGCCCGTCTCGTCCAGGAAGCGGGCTTCGCCGTCACCCTCTACACCGAGGCTCTTCCGCCCGACACGACCTCCAACATCGCCGGCGGCCAGATTTCGCCTTTCGGCCATTACAGCGAGGGTGAGGTCACGCCCGAATGGCGCGCCCAGTTCGCCGCGGCGATGGACTATAGCTGGCGACGCTTCCAGATCATGGTCGGCGACGATTACGGCATTCGCTGGCTCCCGACCTATCAGGAGTCCGGCAATCCCGGCCGCTGGCGCGACCGCTTCCACCCCGATTCCAGGCCGCTGGGCCCGACCGAGCATCCCTTTCCGGTCGAGCGGATCGTCCGCTACACGACGATGTACGTCGAGACCGGCCGCTTCCTTCGCGAGCTGGCCGAGGACGTTCAGGTCGCCGGCGGAAGGATCGAGGTCCGCAGGTTCGCGACCCCGGCCGAGATCGCGGCGCTTCCGGAGCGGCTCGTCTTCAACTGCACCGGGCTCGGCGCCCGCGACCTGTTCGGGGACAAAGAGCTTCATCCCGTCCGGGGCCAGCTCGCCATCCTCCTGCCCCAGCCCGAGGTGCGCTACGCCTTCGCCGGCCAGGCGGGCTACATGTTCCCGCGCGCCGACGGGATCCTGCTCGGCGGCACGTTCGAGCCGAACGCCTGGGAGGCGACGGCGCAGCCGGCGGCGATCGAGCGGATCGTCGCTTCGCACAAAGAGCTGTTCGGAGGGTTCCGCTGCTGACCGTCATTCCGGCGAAAGCCGGAATCCATGAACACGCCGGCGGGGTTTATTCTCGAACGCCCGTGTTCATGGATCCCGGATCAAGTCCGGGATGACGATAGCCGCCCCATCATCGCGGCCCCCAGCACCGTCCGCGCAGCGGCGGCGTCGAACGGGAGCGGGTTGCCCCCGGCCGACGGATCGGCCTCGGCCATCAGCGCGATCCGCTCCACGTCCGCCGCTGCCACTCCGAGCTCCGCCAGCGTAGCCGGTATGCCGAGCCGCAGCCTAAGCTCGACGATCCAGCCGAGGAAGCCCTCGAAGGACGGGTCGGCCAGCCCGACATAGCCCGCGAGCCGGGCCAGCCGCTCCTCGATCGCGCTCCGGTTGAAGGCCAGGATGTAGGGCATCAGCACGGCGTTGGTGAGGCCGTGATGGGTACCGAGCAAAGCTCCGATCGGGTGCGACAAAGCATGCATCCCGCCGAGGCCCTTCTGGAAGGCGGTCGCGCCCATCGACGCGGCGACGAGCATGTGGCCGCGGGCGTCGATGTCGCCGCCCTCCTCCACCGCGCGGGGCAGCCATTCCCTTATCAGCCTGGTTCCCTCCGCCGCGATCCCGTCGGCCATCGGGTGAAAGCCCGGCGCGCAATAGGCCTCGAGGCAGTGCGACAGCGCGTCCATGCCGGTCGCGGCGGTGACGTTCGGCGGCAGGCCGAGCGTGAGCTCGGGGTCAAGGATCACGATCCCGGGAAGCATCTTCGGGTGGAAAATGATTTTCTTCACCCCCTCGGACTCATCCAATATCACTCCGGCGCGGCCGACCTCGGAGCCCGTGCCCGCGGTGGTCGGCACGGCGACCACGGGCGCGATCCCGGCGGGATCGGCGCGCGACCACCAATCCTCCTTGTCCTCGAAATCCCAGAGCGGCCGCGGCTGGCCCGACATGAAGGCGATCACCTTGCCGACATCGAGCGCGCTTCCGCCGCCGAAGGCGACGACCCCGTCGTGGCCGCCCTCCCGATAGGCCGCGAGCCCGGCCTCGACGTCGGCTCCGACGGGGTTGGAATGGATCGCGCAGAACAGCCCGGCGCCCGCGGCGGAACGGGCGGACTCGACCATCGCAAGCTTCGCCAGCGCCGGATCGGTGACGAGCAGGGGCCGTCCGATGCCGAGCCCGCGGCAAGCCTCGCCGAGCTCCGCGACCCGTCCGGCGCCGAAGCGGATCGCGGTCGGGTAATTCCAGTTGGCGTCGGGAAGGACCATCAGGCGCTCCGCAGGTGGAGGGATCTGGGACGGGTGACCGAATCGAAGCCGTAGCGGCCGAGCGAGGCGCCGCGGCCGCTGTCTTTGACTCCGGTCCAGGCGAGCAGCGGATCGAGATAGTCGCAGCGGTTGGCGAGGACGGTCCCCGCCTCGATCCGCGCCGCAAGCCTTTCGGCGGCCTCGAGGTCGCGGGTCCAGATCGACGCGGCGAGGCCGTAGCGGCTGTCGTTCATCAGCCGCACCGCCTCCTCGTCGCCTTCGACCTTCACGAGGCCGACGGCCGGCCCGAAGGTCTCGTCGCGCATCAGGGCCATGCCGTGGTCCACCCCGGTCAGCACCTGAGGCATCAGATAGGGGCCGTCGCCGCTGTCGGCGGGGAAGAGGCGCGAGGGGATATGAGCCGTCGCGCCCGCCTCGACCGCCTGCCGCACCTGCTCCCGCACCGCGACCGCGCCTCTCCCGCTCGCCATCGGGCCGAGGCTGGTCTCCGGGTCGAGCGGGTCGCCGAGACGGTAGCGCGACGCGGCCTCGACGAAGCCGTCGACGAACGGCTCCCAGACGGCTTCGTGGACGTAGATCCGCTCGACCCCGCAGCAGGACTGGCCGCTGTTGTAGAAGCCGCCGTCGGCCAGGCCCTCGACCGCGCCCGCGACATCGGAATCCTCGCGGACGTAAGCGGGGTCCTTGCCGCCGAGCTCGAGGGTCAGGGTGGTGAACGACCCCGCCGCCGCCCGCTCGACGGCCCGCCCTCCCTCGACCGAGCCGGTGAAGGTGGCGTGGTCGACGAGGCCCGAGCCGAGCATCCTGGCGGTCTGTTCGTGGCTCAGGAACAGGTTGGCAAAGAGCCCTTCCGGAAGCCCGGCGGCCGCGAGCGTCTCGGCGAAGCGCTCGCCCGCCAGCGGAGTCTGGGCGGAGTGCTTGAGGATGACGGCATTGCCGGCGAGGAGCGCCGGGACGATCGTGTTGGCGGCGGTGAGGAAGGGATAGTTCCAGGGCGCGATCACCAGCACGAGGCCGGCGGGCATCCGGTGAACGGAACGGCCGCTGTCCGCGACGAAGGACGCCAGGGCGGCCGGCGCGATGTCGACCATCGCCGTCACCCGCTCCGCCAGCGAGCGGAACTCGCCGCCGTAGCGGACCGGCCGGCCCATCTGCCAGGCGAGCTCGGGCACGATCTCGGGGTTCAGCGCCTCCATCGCCGCCAGGAATCGGAGCATCGTTGCGCAGCGTTCCTCGAGCGGCGTCCCGGCCCATTCGGGCTGCGCGAGCCGGGCCTCGGTCAGGGCCCGCTCTATCCCGGCATCCGTGGCCAGCGGCCGCCGCGCATATTCGCGGCCGTCGACGGGGGAGAGGCAGACGAGGTCGGTCATGCCGTTCCCCGGCGAAGGCCGGGGTCCAGGTCGGCGGCGGAAACTGGGCCCCGGCCTTCGCCGGGGAGCGATGCGGGCATCAGATGATCTCGAAATAGCGGGCGAGCTGCCAGTCGGTCACCGCCTTGCGGGCCTCGCGCTCCTCCCATTCGCGGGTGGCGGCATAATGGTCGACGAATTCGGCGCCGAACAATTCGCGCGCCGCCCGAGAGCCGCGCAGCCGCTGGGCGGCCTCCCACAGGGTCCTGGGCAAGGCCCGCTCGGCCCGGGGCTCCTGCTCATAGGCGTTGCCCTTCACCGGCGCGTCCGGCTCCACCCGACCGGCGATTCCCCACAGCCCCGAACCGATCGCCGCGGCGAGCGCGATGTAGGGATTTATGTCGGCGGCCGCGATCCGATACTCGATCCGCTGGCTCGTCTCGGAGCCGCCGATCACCCGAAGCGCGCAGGTCCTGTTCTCATAGCCCCACAAGGCGGCGGTGGGCGCCCAGAAGCCGGGGATCAGCCGCGTATAGGCGTTGACCGTGGGTGCGACCATCGCCAGCAGCTCCGGCATCAGCGCCTGCTGGCCGCCGACGAACCAGCGCATCTCCTCCGACATGGACAGGTCGCAGCCCTCGTCGTGGAAGCGCGACTTGCCGCTCCTTTCGTCGACCAGCGACATGTGGAGATGCCCCGAAGAGCCGGGCCAGTCGTTCGACCATTTCGCCATGAACGTCGCCATCCAGCCGCGCCGCTGGCAGAGGATCTTGACGATCGTCTTGAACAGGGCCGCCTTGTCGGCCGCCTCGAGCGCGTCGTCGACCCGGATCGCGCCCTCGACGACTCCGGGCCCGGTCTCGGTGTGGAGGCCTTCCAGCTCGATCCGCATCTTCTCGCAGGTCGACCAGAGCTCGTCGTAGAAATCCGAATGGACTCCCGAGCGCAGCATCGAATAGCCGAAATGGCCCGGAGTGATCGGCTTCAGCCCGCGATAGCCCTTGTCGCGGACCGAGTGCGGCGTCTCCTCGAAGACGAAGAATTCGAACTCGGCGGCGGCCTTGACCTTGCAGCCGAGCGAGGCGGCGCGGTCGAGCACCCGGCGAAGGACGGCGCGCGGGCAGACGGCCTCGGCGGCGCCCGCGAACTCGCCGAGGATGAGCGGCATCCCGCCCTCGAACGGGATCGAACGCTCGGTCTCGGGAAGCAGCCGGACCTCGGCGTCCGGGTAAGCGGTATGCCAGCCGGTGAAGCTCGAATTGTCGTAGAGCTGGTCGCTCGAATCCCAGCCGAGGACGACGTCGCAGAAGCCGAAGCCCTTGGCGAGCGCCGAGGCGAGCTTGTCGGGCGCCATATATTTGCCTCGGAAGATGCCGTCGACGTCGAACACGCCGACTTTGGCGCAGGCCGGGCTGCGCTTGCGGACTCGCTCGACCAGGTCGTCCTTCGCCATGCTCGCGCCTCATCGTTGCCCGCTTGATTCCAGCCTGACCGCCGCCATCTAGTCCGGCAAGAGCATTTCACGGGCATCGGAAAAGAATGAACGACAGTCTCACCCCCAAGGCGGTGGTCGCCGCCCTCGACGAGCATATCGTCGGCCAGAAGGAAGCGAAGCGCGCGGTCGCGGTGGCGCTTCGCAACCGCTGGCGGCGGCAGCGGCTCGAGGACGGGCTTCGCGAGGAGGTCACGCCCAAGAACATCCTGATGATCGGCCCGACCGGCTGCGGCAAGACCGAGATCAGCCGCCGGCTCGCCAAGCTCGCCGACGCCCCCTTCGTCAAGGTCGAGGCCACCAAGTTCACCGAGGTCGGCTATGTCGGCCGCGACGTCGAGCAGATCGCCCGCGACCTCGTCGAGGAAGCGGTCCGGCTCGAGAAGGAGCGGCGGCGGCTCGCGGTCAAGGACGCGGCCGAGGCCGCGGCGATGGAGCGGCTGCTCGAGGCGCTGACCGGCAAGGGCGCCAGCGAGGCGACCCGCGAGAGCTTCCGCCAGCGTTTCCGCGAAGGCCATCTCAATGGCTCCGAGGTGGAGCTGGAGCTCGCCGAAGCCCCCAACCAGCCGTTCGAGATCCCCGGCATGGGCGGCCAGGTCGGCATGATCAACCTCTCCGAGATGATGTCGAAGGCGCTCGGCCAGGCTCCTAGGAAGCGCCGGCGCCTGAAGGTCCAGGAGGCCTGGACCCGGCTGGTCGAGGAAGAGGCCGACAAGAGGCTCGATCCCGACGACGTCAACCGGGTCGCGCTCGCCGACGCCGAGGCCAATGGAATCGTCTTCCTCGACGAGATCGACAAGATCGCCGTGTCGGACGTCCGCGG
>DASQJV010000559.1:0-5732 GCA_035630855.1 Allosphingosinicella sp.
CCCGCCGCCGGTCAGGGGCTGGATGTCCGAGGAGTCCCCGGCGAAGAGGTGCATCGCCCGGTGCCCGAGAGCGACATCGTCCCGTGCCCAGCGGCCGTCGGAGTCCGGCCCGTACGGCGCGAGCGCGACCAGCATCCGCTCGAGCGGCGCGGAGGCGGGGCCGCCATCGGTGCGCCAGAGCCCGGCGATGGCGCTCACGATCGGCCTATTGGCCGGAGCGTTCGACGATGCCGGCGGCGATCAGCTTCGGGAGGATGGCTTCGAGGTCCCTCCGGGCGACTTCCTCGGCTACCCCGTAGCGCGTGCGGGTCTCGGCGACCATCGCCTCGAGCGAAAGCCCGTCGCGAAGGCTTTCGAGGAGGTGCCGCATGGCTCCGCGGACTCCGAAATATTTCTCCGACCCCATCGCCAGAAGGACGGTTTCATCCTCGACCGGCACCGAAAGCACGCCCTCGCTCAGGCGGTAGATCTCCACGCAACTCGTACTCACGCCACCCCCTGGAACTCTGCCGGCGTGCCCGTTTGGTACGCGCGCTTCAACAATGGAATCGTTCGCGAATCGGTTCGGACCCGCCTTGACCCCGCCGCCGATGCCACCTAGCAGGGCGGACCAACAAGGGGGTAAAGATGATTCAGGACAATAATCTAGATCAGGCTTCCGAGATCGTTTTCGAGCCCTCCGACCTCATCGAATATGGCGAAGCCCGCGAGCGGACCCAGGGCGGCGGCGGCCCGGCCGCGCAGCCGGACGGAGCGGTCTACAACTCCTGATACACGCAGCCGCCGCCTGAGCGGCTGAACCAGCCTGGATATGCCCATGAACGGTGGCCCTTCCAATGGGAAGGCGCCCGGGTTCGAGGGCGCGTGGGTGATATCGTCCTGGGCCGATGCCAGGGCGATCCTCGTCGACGCGTCCGCCCGGGTGCCCGCGGACTCGCCGCCGCGCCTTCCTTCCGAAGGCGGCGCGATGGGCGCGGTCGTGGCTCGGGGAGCGCGTCTTCGCGGCCTGTGGATGTGGGGCTGCCACACCGACCGGCGCATATCCTGCCGCAAGGCCGCGGCCGCGGCGATCGGACCGTCATCGGTCGATCTGCTCGGCCCCTGGCTGCAAACCCGCGCGCTCGCCTTGCTCGACGGCTGCGCCGCGGCCGATGAGGCCGACCTCGTCGCCGGCTTCGCCCGGCCTCTGGTGCGGGACGCGCTGATGGAGCTGTTCGGAGTTCCTCCCGGAGCTCGGGAGGCGCTCCAGTCGCAGGTCGAGGCCATGGCCGGATTCATTCCCGGCAAAGCGAGTGGCGATACCGCGCGTTATTTCGCCCTCGCCGCCACCGCCGAGCTCCTCGAGGCGCTCTGGGCGAAGCCGCTGCCGGCCCTCGCCGCCGCCAGCCGGGCGTTACGCGACGCGGCGGAGGCGGGCGAGCTTTCCCTCGACGAGGCGCTCGCCCAGGCCACGCTCCTGCTGTTCGGCAATTCCTACACGACGCTCGACGCGCTCGCCGGGCTCATCGGCCGCCTCGCCGAGCAGCCGCTCCTCTGGGAGTCGGCCCGCAATGGCACCCTGTCCGTCGCCTCCCTGGTCGAGGAGAGCCTCCGGCTCGGGCCGCCCTCGCAGCTCGTGCTGTTTCGCGACGCCACGGCCGAGATCCCGTGCCCGGGAGGCCCGATCCCCGAGGGCGCGAGGATCGTGCTGCCGCTCGACCGCCTGAACCGCGATCCGGCCTGCTTCGAGCGCCCCGACTCCTTCGAGCCCGACCGCTCGGGGCCGCCGCACCTCGCCTTCGGCGCCGGGCGTCACATGTGCGTCGGCCTTCATCTGGCGCGGGCCGTGATCCGCACCGGAATCGAGGCTCTGCTCGGCCGCTTGCCGGAATGGCCGGCCGAAACCCGGGTCGACCGAGCTCCCGGGATACTCGGCGGCCCCGGCGTCGACCGCCTGATCGTTCCGGCGGGGGCGCTGCGGCCGTGCTGATCCTCAACGGGCTGCGAATCGCGAGGGACGACGGGCCCCGGCCGGCGGGGCTGCCGGCCGACGTCGAATGGCGGACCCGCCGGGTCGACTCGCTGCCCTCCGAGCCGGGCGCCGGCAATCCCATCGCGATCGTCCGCGGCGAGCGGACCGAGGCCGGAATCGCGACCGACCACGTCTTCGGCTATGACGGCCGGGTCCGCTGCCGCTTCCGGATCGGCCCCGACGGCGCCGCGACTGACTGCCGGGCGATCGCCGAGGTCAGCGAGCGCGATCTCTTCAGCCTGTTCGCCGAGCCGGTGATGCGCACCATCCTCGTCCGCCGCGGACTGCTCTCCTTCCACGCCGCCGCGCTCGCCCTGGACGGCCGCGCGATCCTGGTCATGGCCGACAAGGGAGCCGGCAAGTCGACCCTTTCCTGGGCGCTTCAGGAGCGGGGCTGGCAGCTCCTCGCCGACGATCTCGCCCGGGTCGACAGGGTCGAGGGCCGATGGGCCGTCTATCCCGGTCACCGCCAGACCAAGCTCACCCCCGCCGCCGCCCGGGCCTTCGGTCACGTAGCCGACTCGATGCCGGTGCGCTTCGACGATTCGGGCCCCGCCGCCTACGCCGCCCAGTTCGACAAGCGCGTCCTCGACGCCGCGGACCTGGACGGCCACCCGGCCTCGGCGGTTCCGCTGGCGGGGCTCTTCTTCCTCTCCGAGCGGAATCCGTCGGCCTCCGCCCTCCGGATCGAGCGGCTGCCGCCTTCCGCCGCGGTCCGCCTTTTGCTCGAACATGCCACGCCCGATCCGCTGCGGACCGGGCCGAATCTCGCTCCCACTCTCCAACGCGCCGTCGGCGCACTGGCGACCGAGGTGGAGGTGGCCGCCCTGACCCTTCCCGACCGGTTCGACCGGCTGGCCGATTCCGCGGCGGCCCTTGAGTCCCTCGTCGCCAAGCCGGAGGCGAGCGCTTGAGCCTCGCCGGGGAGCCGGATGCCGACCTCTCGCCGGTCGGCTCCCTGGCGCTGCTCTGGCCGGCGATTCCGGACGGTCTCGTCGGCGCCGACGAACGCTCGCGGATCGAGGCCGCCGCGGCGCGGCTCGCCCCGATCGCTCGAATCGCGCTCGAGTTGCGACTGGGGGAGGGCCGGGACGAGGTCGACCTGCATCAATATGTCAGCCGAAGCGCCGCCGACGCGGCGGCTCTGAAGCGTCATCTGTCGAAGAGCGGCCCTCCCGGGTCCAGCGAGGGACCGGCGCCGCGCTTCCTCCGCGCCTGGGCCGACGATGCCGACGGGCTCAGGACGGACCTCGACGGCTTCTTCCTGGAATGGGACGGTCCCGGCTCGGCTTCCGCGGGGCCTCCGGCGATCTTCCTGCCGGTGCAGGGCCGGCATGACCGGGCAGCGGACGGAGTCGCCCGCAGGCTCCGGCTTTCCGCCCACATAGAGCGGCTGGGCCTCGCCGGGGATACTGTCGCCTCGCTCCTGCGGGCGATCCCGGCGAAGGTGTCGATAAGCTATGTCGGCTTCATGCTGGGCCGCGGGGATGCGGTTCGGCTGAACCTCCGGGCCGTGCGTCCGGACGACCTCGCCGGGATGCTCGACGCCTTGGGCTGGCCCGGCGACATCGGCCGGGCCGCCGCGCTTTTCGGCGATCTGGTCGGCCTCACCGGCCAGGTGGCGGTCGCGCTCGATTTCGCGCCGGCGATCGGGCCGACGATCGGATTCGAATGCGCGCTTCCCGATTTGCCCGCGGAGGAGCCGCGCTGGCGGCCGCTCTTCGACCGGCTCTGTGCCGACGGCCTGTGCACTCGGGAAAAGCGGGCCGGCCTGGAGCGCGTCGGCGCGCGGCTCTATCCCGAGGATGAGGCGCAGGAGTGGCCGGCCTCGTGGATCGGGGCCGCGGTCGCCGCCCAGCCGCAATTCGTTCCTTGGTTCGAGCGGCGGCTTTCGCATGTGAAGGTGTCGGTGGGAGCGGATGGCGATGTCGCCGCCAAGGCCTATGTCTCGGCCCAGCATCACTGGAGCCGCGAGGTCGCCGCGGCACCGTCGCGGGCGACGGCCGGCGCGGTGACGGTCGAAGCCGCGGCCGAGCGGGCTGCCGGGTTCCTGATCGCGGAGCGCCAGCAGGACGATTTCTGGCGCGACTTCCGGATCGTCAACGGAGCGTCGGACGAGTGGGTGACCGCCGTCGTCGGCTTCGCCCTGGTGACGAGCGGAGTGAGGCTGCCGAACGCTCTGGCGGAGCAGACGACAAGGGCGCTGCTCGCGCGGCAGCGGCCGGAAGGCGGCTGGGGCTATAATTGGATCAGCCCCGCCGATGCCGACAGCACCGCCTGGGTCCTGAAGTTCCTCGAAGCGGCCGGCCATTCGGGGCCCGAGACATCCTCCGCCGAGGCTTTCCTGCGCTCCCATCTGCGGAGCGAGGGCGGTCTCTCAACCTACGCCGCAACGACCCGACTGCGCTTCGAAGGGGACGCCGCTCCCACGGACGATTCCGGCTGGAGAGGCGGCCATCCGTGCGTCGCCGCCAACGCCGCCGGACTGATCGGAGATCCGCTTCTCGGCCATCTTCTCGCCACTCAGGCCCCCGACGGCGCCTGGCCCGCTTACTGGTGGCGCGGAGACGGCTTTTCCACCGCCCTCGCCGTCGAGAGCCTCGCCGGCATGGAGGCGGCGCGCGAAAGCCGGCGCCGGGCGGCCGCCTGGGCGGATCGGCAGGCGGGCTCGGCCGCAACGGCGTTCGACCGCGCCTGGCTGATCCGGATACTCGCCACGGGAGGACCGGCGCATCGCGCCAGGGCGCGGGCGATGGCGCTCGCGCTGGCGGCGGAGCAGCGCCCGGACGGCGGCTGGGATTCGAGCGCCGACATGCTGTTTCCCGATCCCGCCGACCTCCGCCGCAATGACGACTCGCCGGTCGTCCGCGACCGGAACCGCCTGTTCACCGCGGCGTCGGTCCTCCTCGCCTTGGGCTCCGTTACCGGGGCCGACGAATGAAGCGGTCGGCCGGCCCGGACCTGCAGAGCGCGATCCAATTCCTGTCGGAGGCCGGCCTGGGAGAGGGAAGTCGAGCCCTTCCGCCCGGACGGATCGATTACGAATCGCTCTCCCGGCTGGCGCTCGAAGCGGGCGACGAGGTTTCGCCCGAGGCCGTCCGGGACGCCTTCCGGCTGATCATGCGCGCCCGCCTCGCCGCATCGCGGAGGCCCCCGCCCGGGGATGGAGGCGACCGCTGATCCGGCCGCCCTCAGCCTTCCTCTTCGACCGGCTCCGCCCGGCAGTCGCGAAGGCTGGCTTCCTTGGTCGCCGAGCCCGTCGCAACGACGAGGTCGAAGCCCGTCTCGCGGCTCCATCGCGACAGCAGCAACAGCCTCGCCGCGAGCGAGACTATGGGGGCCGGAACGCCCGTGGTCCTTCGCTCCGGCCCCCGCCCCCGCCTCTCAGAGGAAGCCTTTCTGATCATGGGCGGGGGGTAGGCGGCTAGTGGGACGGGCCGGACCAGAGCCGGAATCCCGCCACGAGCGTGAATATGAACATGGCCCAGGCCGCCCCGACGAGCCAGATTTCGGCGCGGGTCGGCTGAGCTGATCTGGGTTTGGCAATCGGCTCTTCAGCCTCGTCTTCCATACGGCTTCCCCTGCATCTCCGCCGCGCCCGACAAGCCGGGCGGTTGATCGCGCGTGAACACAGGGAACCGCGCCCTGCGTGTTCCCCTAAGGTCTTGTATTCCGCAGGCCACCCGACCGAAGCCGGTGCCTGTGTTCACCGCGAGTGCGG
>DASQJV010000560.1:0-4147 GCA_035630855.1 Allosphingosinicella sp.
CTGAGGTTCTTGCGAGTAACGAAGCTCGAATAAAAGGGTAGCTACTATATAGTCGGTTACGCTTGCCATCACCGTGCATCCTTCGTGAGTTTGCTCACGAATTTCTCGAATAAATAGACGCTGTCCTGCGGCCCGGGGCTCGCCTCCGGGTGATACTGAACGCTGAACGCCGGACGATCCGTCAGCTCAAGCCCGGCCAAACTCCCGTCGAACAGCGAGATGTGCGTCGCCCGCGCATTCTCCGGCAAACTCTCCGTCTCGACCGCGAAGCCGTGGTTCATGCTGGTGATCTCGACTCGGCCGTCGGCGAGGCGCTTGACCGGGTGGTTTGCGCCTCGGTGGCCCTGGTGCATCTTCACCGTCCTGGCGCCGACGGCGAGGCCGAGGAGCTGGTGGCCGAGGCAGATCCCGAACAGGGGCTTGCCGGTCTCGAGCAGCCGGCGGATCACCGGCACCGCATATTCGCCGGTCGCGGCGGGGTCGCCGGGGCCGTTGGAGAGGAAGAAGCCGTCGGGCTGGTGGGCCATCACCTCCTCGAAGGTCGCGGTGGCGGGGAGCACGGTGACGCGGGCGCCGGCGTCGGCGAGGTTTCGGAAGATGTTGCGCTTGGAGCCGTAGTCGATGGCGACGACGTGGGGGCGGGTCTCGTCCCCCTCCCCTTCCGAATAGCCCGAGCCGAGCTTCCAGCCGCCGCCCGACCAGCGGAACATCTGCTTGCAGCTGACCTCCTTGGCCAGGTCCATCCCCTCGAGGCCCGGCCAGGCCCGCGCCTTCGCCAGCAGCGCGTCGAGATCGAACCGGCCGTCGGCGGCGTGGGCGATCACTCCGTTCGGAGCCCCGCGCTCACGGATCCTCCGGGTCAGTGCCCTCGTGTCGACCCCGCTGAGGCCGATCCGCCCGTTCGCCTTCATCCACGCGTCGAAGGTCTGGACCGAGCGGAAGTTGCTCGGCTCGGTGACGTCCTGGCGGACGACGCAGCCCAGCGCCCAGGGGTTGTCGGCCTCGACGTCCTCGTAATTGGCGCCGACATTGCCGATGTGCGGGAAGGTGAAGGTGACGATCTGCGAGGCGTAGGAGGGGTCGGTCATCACCTCCTGGTAGCCGGTCATCGCGGTGTTGAAGCAGATTTCGCCGACCGCCTCGCCCTCGGCGCCGAAGCCTTTGCCCCAGATGAAGCTGCCGTCGGCCAGGACCAATACGCCCGTGGCCCCATCAGGCGCGGGCGAAGGCTTGGCGTCGGCCATGGGGGCGGGCACTCCTCGATGTAGCTGGCGATGTCGCTAAGGCCCGACGGCTAGAGGGGCCGGGCGGCAGCGTCAATCTGTTAAAAGGGGGCCGGGGCGGCTATCCTCGCGCCTTTCCCACGCCTGGACCGAAACGACATGATTCGCGACGACATCAAGGCCGCCCTCGTCACCGCCATGAAGAGCGGCGACAAGGCGCGCACCGCCACCCTCCGGCTCATCCAGTCGTCGCTCAAGAATCGCGACATCGAGCTTCGCGGCGCCTCCGCTCCCGCCGACGACGACGTCACCGTCACCGAGGTCCTCCAGAAGATGGTCAAGCAGCGCCGCGAATCGGTCACGCTCTACGAGCAGGGCGGACGGCAGGAGCTGGCCGACGCCGAGACCGCCGAGATCGCGGTGATCGAGGGCTTCCTGCCCCGCCAGATGAGCGACGAGGAGGCCAAGGCCGCGATCGACGCGATAGTCGCCGAAACCGGCGCGAGCTCGGTCAAGGACATGGGCCGGGTGATGGCGGCGCTGAAGGAAAAGCATGCCGGCGCCATGGACATGTCGAAGGCGAGCGGCCTCGTAAAGGCCCGCCTTTCCGCCTAGGCTGGGGCATGTCCCTCAGCCCCCAGTTCCTCGACGAGCTCAGAGCGCGCACGTCGCTTTCGACCGTCATCGGCCGAACGGTGAAGCTGCAGAAAGCGGGCCGGGAATGGAAGGCCCCCTGCCCCTTCCACAAGGAGAAGACCCCCAGCTTCTACGTCAACGACGAGAAGAGCTTCTACCATTGCTTCGGCTGCGGCGTTCATGGCGACGCCATCCGCTGGCTGACCGACGCCCGCGGGATGCCCTTCATGGACGCGGTGAAGGAGCTCGCCGAGGCGGCGGGCATGGAGGTTCCGGCGGCGGACCCGCGCGCCCAGGAGAAAGCGGAACGGGCGACCGGCCTCTACGAGGTCATGGAGGCCGCCCAGCGCTGGTTCGAGGAGCAGCTCGGCGGGATCGAGGGTGGCGACGCCCGCGCCTATCTCGAGAAGCGCGGGATCGGCGAGGCGACCCGCCGGCGCTTCGGCTTCGGCTTCGCGCCCGACTCGCGCGGCAAGCTTCGCGGGGCGCTGAAGGAATTCGGGACCGAAAAGCTGGTCGAGGCGGGCCTGCTGATCGTCCCGGAAGGCGAGCGCGAGCCCTACGATCGTTTCCGCGGCCGGCTGATGTTCCCGATCCGCGACCGGCGGGGCCGCGTCATCGCCTTCAGCGCCCGGATCCTCGGCGCCGGCGAGCCCAAATATCTCAATTCGCCCGACACGCCGCTGTTCGACAAGGGCCGGACGCTGTTCAACATCGACAAGGCGGCGGCGGCGGCCCGCGAGGCGAAGAGGGTCGTCGTCGTCGAGGGACAGATGGACGTCATCGCCCTCGACCAGGCGGGCATCGGCGAAGCGGTGGCGCCGCTCGGGACGGCGGTCACCGAGGCTCAGCTCGGCCTGCTCTGGCGGCTCTCGCCGACCCCGATATTCTGCTTCGACGGGGATTCGGCGGGACAGAAAGCGGCGGTGCGCGCGCTTCTGAGGGCCCTGCCCCATGTCGGGCCCGGCCGGTCGCTCGGCTTCGCCACCCTCCCCGCCGGCCAGGATCCCGACGACCTCATCCGGGCGCAGGGACGCAAGGGCTTCGAGGCCCTGCTCGAGGCCCCGGAGTCGCTGGTCGACCGACTCTGGAACCACGAGCTGGGCGCCGAGCCGATCGCCACGCCCGAGCAGCGCGCCGGCCTCAGGCAGCGCCTCGCCGACCATGTCGGGGCGATCCAGGACCCGCATGTGCGCGAGCAATATCGGACCGAGCTGCTCGGCCGCTTTGCCGCGCTGACCGCTCCGCCGCCGCGGCGCCCCTGGACTCCGGGCAAGTTCCAGAAGGGCCGCTTCACGCCGCACCGACCGGTTTCGGACCGGGCCAAGGCGGTCGCTTCGGGCAGCCTCGACCGCAAATGGGCGCGGCGGGTGCTCTACGGGCTGCTCAGCTTCCCCGACGTCGTCGCCTCGCACAGCGAGGCGATCGCCAGCCTCAGCTTCGAGGAGGAAGCCGCCGCCCGCCTGCGCGATCTCCTGCTCGAAGGGGTGATGGCGCATGGCGAGCTTGATCAGGAGGCCCTCAATACCATATTGGCGCATGGCGACGCGGCGGCTCTGCTCGAGGAGCCGCGTCTCAGGCAGGGATTGGCTTTCTCCTCCATCCGTCGTGATACCGAACCGGAACGCGCCCGTCGCGATCTCGTTCTGATGATCGACACATTGGCGGCCCAGCCGGGACTATATGCCGCACTCGACGCGGCGACGGTGCGGCTCCAGGAGGAAGGCGACGAAGCCGCCTTCCAGGAGCAGCAGCGGCTCCGGGCGGCGCGGGACGAGGCGGACAGGCGGCTCGCGGCGCTGATCGAAGGCGGCTCGGGCGGATGAACTTATAAGGTTTTTAGATGGCGAAGACGACCAACGGCGGCGACGGCGAAGACAAGCAGGAAGGCGGCGACGCCCCCCTGATCGACCTCAACGAAGCCTCGATCAAGAAGCTCGTCGCCCGCGCCAAGAAGCGCGGCTACGTCACCTATGACGAGCTCAACGAAGCCCTCCCCCAGGACCAGATGTCCTCCGAGCAGATCGAGGACATCATGTCTTCGTTGAACGAGCTGGGGATCAACGTCGTCGAGTCCGAGGAGGCCGACGACGATGAGGAGAAAGCGGAGGAGCCGGAGGTCGATTCCGCCGGCGAGGACGACGGCTCGGACGGCGAGCGCTTCATCATCGAGAAGAAGAAGGAGACGGTCGACCGCACCGACGATCCCGTCCGCATGTACCTTCGCGAGATGGGCGCTGTGGAGCTGCTCAGCCGCGAGGGCGAGATCGCCATCGCCAAGCGGATCG
>DASQJV010000561.1:0-12926 GCA_035630855.1 Allosphingosinicella sp.
GTCGTCGAGATCCCGGCCCCGCCCGCCTCGGAGGAGCCCGCCCCGGGCGACGGCCTCTACGCGGTCGCCCTCGAGCCCCGCTACCGGTTCGAGAATTTCGTCGTCGGCAAGGCCAATGAGGTCGCCTTCAGCGCCGCGACCACGCTCGCCACCGCCGACAACGTCGCCTTCAACCCGCTCTTCCTCCACGGCGGCACCGGCCGCGGCAAGACCCATCTTCTCCACGCCATCGGCCACGAATTCCATCGCCTGAGGCCGCGGGCCAAGATCATCTACATGTCGGCCGAGAAGTTCATGGTCGAGTTCGTCGCCGCCTTGCGCGCCAACGATACGATCCAGTTCAAGCAGCAGCTGCGCGCCGCCGATCTGCTGATGATCGACGACGTCCAGTTCATCGCCGGCAAGGAATCGACCCAGGAAGAATTCTTCCACACGATGAACGAGATCATCTCGGCCGGCCGCCGGCTCGTCATCAGCTCCGACCGCGCCCCCCAGGACCTCGACGGGATCGAGCCCAGGATCCTGTCGCGCCTGTCCTGGGGCCTGGTCGCCGACATCAACCAGGCCGATCTCGAGCTTCGACTCAACATCATCATGAAGAAGCTCGAGGCGCTTCCGGAAGTGACCGTGCCCGAGGACGTCGTCATGTTCCTCGCCAAAAGGATCAGCTCCAACGTCCGCGAGCTGGAGGGCGCCCTCAACCGGATCGCCGCCTATGCGACGATGCAGAACCGGACGATCGACCTCGATTTCGTCGGGGAAGTGCTCGCCAACACCCTTCGCGCCAACCAGCGCCGGATCTCGATCGACGAGATCCAGACCCGGGTCTCCGAGCATTACCGGATCCGCAAGGCCGAGATGACCTCGGCCCGCCGCGCCCGCGAGGTCGCCCGCCCGCGCCAGGTCGCCATGTACCTGTCCAAGCAGCTCACTCCGCGCTCGCTTCCGGAGATCGGCCGCCGCTTCGGAGGCCGCGACCACACGACGGTCATCCACGCCGTCCGCCAGATCGAGAAGCTGAGAGCCCAGGACAGCGAGCTCGACGCCGACATCCGCCTCCTGACGAGGCAGCTCGAAGGCTGATCGCAAAAATCCTCCCCTGCCTTTGCAGGGGAGGGGGACCATGCGCAGCATGGTGGAGGGGCCTTACCGAGTCCGAAAGAACCCCTCCACCGCGCTTCGCGCGGTCCCCCTCCCCGACAATGTCGGGGAGGAATTAGCTCGCCGTCATTTCCACGCCGGCCCCTGGATGTCGAACCCGGCCGCCGCCAGCCCGTCCAGCACTCCGCCCGGCTCGGCCAGCGAGCGCAGGGTGAGGACCGCCATCGTCACCTGCGGCTCGGCCAGCATCTGCTTCATCTCTCCGACCAGCTCGGAGCCGGGCTCGACGATCTCGGCGGTCGGCCAGCACACCGTCTCGAACCTGTCCGCCGGCGAGGCGAGCACTTCGGCGACGCGCCGGGCCGCCCAGGCGTCGGACCGGGCCTGGACCGCCGCCGGCCCCGCCTCGGCCATGGCGATGGACGCGTCGAGGCAGGGCAGATGCTCCTGGGGGGTCGAGGCGAACAGGTCCTTGACCAGCGGCTTGGCCTTCGATTTCTCGATCGGCACGAGGGTCAGCTTATATTCCTTGATCGCGCGCCGCACATAATCGTCGGCGCCGCGCCCGAACTTGATGTCGCCGGCGGCCCGGTCCCTGAGCTCGCGGCCGAGATCGAGCGGATGCCGGTTGTCGTAATCCTCGCGAACCGCCTTTTTCGCCCGAAGGGCGGCCAGCCGCCGGATCGAGTCCGGGCTGGCGATGGCGGAAAGGCTCTGCCCCTTGGGCAGGGTCTTCATCGCGTTCCACTTCGCGATCCAGCCGATCGCCGAGAACAGATTGGCGGTGAAGATGTGCGACTGGGGAAAGACGACCCGGTCGGCCTTGCGCAGGGAATCGGTCAGCGCCGCCGGATCCCAATAGGTCGTCTTCGAGACGCCCTCGATGGTTCCGACCAGGACGAGCGTGGTGGTCTCGCTCCGGACCGTCCACATCGGCACTCCGCTCTTGCGGCCGGTGACGACGATGTCCTCGACCTGCGCCCGGTCGTCCGCCGCCTTCTGCGCCGACGCCGCCGGCGCGAGCGCGACCGCGGCCAAAGCCGCCGCTCCGATGGATTTCAGCATTCACCCTCCCCGAGACTTTCATGTCCCCTGTCGGGGAGCGAAAATTCGGGTCCGAGGATGAATGCCCGTTGAATAAGGCGAAAGAAAAGGGAGGGTCGTCGTTTCTTCGTCATGCCGGACTTGATCCGGCATCCATGAACACCGCAACGAGGGGTTCGACCTCCAGTGTTCATGGACCCCGGATCAAGTCCGGGGTGACGAGGTACGACGCCTCTCCCTTCTTTTGTCCGCTCGCCTAGCGCTTGCGCTCCGGAGCCACCGTGATCTTCACCGTCTCGCCGTTATTGCCGGGGAAGCCGGTGAACATCGCCTCGATGAGGTTGGGAACCAACGCCCCGAGCTCGTCGGTCCGCGAGCGGGCGCGGGCGGTGCCCTCGAACACCGACTGGCCGTCGGGCCTCCGTATGTCCATCTCGAGGAAGCTGGTATAGACGGTGTAGACGTCGATATCGTCGCCCCAGCCGCCATACCAAGGATCGTTCCAGCCGTAATAGAAAGGCGAGCGGAGCCGGCCGTAGCCGCCGTAGCGCGACCAATAAGGCCGGTAGCCGTAGCCGCCATAAGGTCCGAAACGGCTCGACGGATAGGTGACGACCTCCTGGCGGCCGCCGTCGACCCCATAACCGAAGGACACGATCAGCGAGGCCTGCTGAGGCGAGGCCGCCTCGCTATAGCCCTGGGCGACCATGTGCCGGCGAACCAGGTCGGCATAGCGGGAGAATTCGAGGCCTCCGCGATCCCCGGGATCGCCGGGCTCGATGGCGAAGGCCTGGCCGGCCGGGGCCGGCATCGCCTGGTAGCGCGAGACCTTGGTGGGAAGGCCGGTCGCGCAGCCGCCCAGCGCAAGCAGGGCCGCCGGCGCCGCGAGGGTCAGCAATTTTTTGGCAAGGGACATTGGGACTCATCCTCTTTGGAACGGAGCCGTAGCTGTAACTATATAGGAAACCGTGCCTTTCTACAAAAGGGCGGGTGAATGGGGGGTGAAGGACCGACGGGCCCCCGGGATGCGTCGAGCTTGCCCTTTCCCTATCCGTTCGGGCTGAGCCTGTCGAAGCCCTTCTCTCCACTTTGAGACAGGCCTCCGGCTCAGGCCGAACATGAAGGAGAGGGCTTCGACAAGCTCGGCCCGAACGGAGTCGAGCGATCGGCGAAGCGTCTAGTCGACCTTCTTGCGCCTGAGCAGGATCAATATGTCGTCGCGGTTCATCGCTCCGATCGTCCAGGCGATGGCGAAGTAGACGATCCCTCCCGCCGCCACCAGCGTCCCCATCGACAGCAGCCGGTCGCCCACCGACCCGGCGAAGCGGTCGGCGAGCGCCCGCTCGATCGCCCAGAGCGTCGCCCCCATCGCCGCTCCGGCGACGAGCTGCCGGACCAGCCGCGAGGCGAGCCAGCCCGGCACCCGGAAGTGGCCGCGGGCATGGAGCAGAGCGGCGAGCAGGAAGGCGTTGGCCCAGGCGCCGATCGCGGTCGACAGCGGAAGCGCGACGATCCCGAGGCGCGGCACCAGGACGAAGTTGAGGACGACGCTTCCGAGCAGGGTCGCGACGGCGACGAGGACCGGGGTCTTGATGTCGCGCCGCGCATAGAAACCGGGCGACAGGATCTTGATCAGGACATAGGCCGGAAGGCCGAGCACGAGCGTGGCGAGGACGGCTCCGGTGACCGCCGCATTCTCCTGCGTGAACCGGCCGCCCTCGAAGATCACCGTCGCGATCGGCCCGGAAGCCACCGCGAGCGCGACCGCGGCCGGGATGGTGAGCAGCATCCCGAGCTCGATCGCCTGGGCCTGGACCCGGCCCGCCCCGGCTTCGTCCGATTTGCCGATGGCCCTGCTCACCGAGGGCAGGATGGCGACTCCGAGCGCCGAGCCGATGAGGGCGAGCGGAAGCTGGTTGAGGCGGTCGGCCTGGCCGAGGATGAGAAGCGATCCCTCCGGCAGGCGAGTCGCGAAATAGGCGTAGAAGAACTGGCTGATGTAATAGGTGCCCCCGGCCAGCGTGGCGGGGAGGACGAGCGTGAAGAGCTCGCGGACCCCGGGCGTGATCCGGGGCGCCCGGAACTTCAGCGGCACGCCGGCGCGGACCATGTTCGCCCAGGTCAGCGCGAGCTGCGCCACGCCGCCGGCGAGGACCGACCAGCACATCGCCTGGACGGTCGGCCGTCCCCCTTCGGGAACAAGGATCAGGGCGATCACCAGGGCGACGTTGAGAAGCGCCGGGGCGAAGGCGGCCGCGGCGAAACGCCCGACCGAGTTCAGCACTCCCGACACCAGCGACAGCAGGCAGATGAGGACGAGATAGGGCATGGTGATGCGGGTCATCGCCACGGCGAATTCGGTCTTCCCGGCGTCGGCGCCCCAATCGTCCGGGACGATGAGGCCGATGAACAGCGGCATGAAGACCATGAAGACGGCGGTGATCGCGAGCAGCAGCGGAAGGAAGACCGCGAGCACCTCCTCGGCGAAGCGGCGGGCCTCGGCGCTGCCGCCGTCGTCCTTCAGCCTCTGGCTGAACAGCGGAACGAAACCCGCCGAGAAGGCGCCCTCGCCGAACAGCCTGCGGAAGAGATTGGGGATCAGGAAGGCGAGCGTGAACACGTCGGCCGCCGCCGAGGCGCCGAGCACGCGCGCCACGAACATTTCCCGGACGAAGCCCAGGATCCGGCTGACCAGCGTCAGACCGCCGATCGTTCCGGTCGACTTCCAGAGGTTCACGGCCCCGCCCGCCGAGCCGGAGTCAGGCCTGGCCGATCTCGCCGGCCGCCCCGCTCTGCGCCAGCTCCTGCTGAGCCCGGGCGACGTAGAGGGCGTGGAAGTCGATGGGATCGAGCATAAGCGGCGGGAAGCCGCCCTCCTGCACCGTCTGGCTGACGATGTGACGGGCGAAGGGGAACAGGATCCTCGGCGCCTCGGCGAGCAGGAAGGCCTGGATCTCGCCCTCGTCGGCGATGTTGCGGATCCCGATCAGGCCCGCATAGAGGAGGTCGACCGCGAAGGCGGTCTGGCCGTCGGCGGTGGCGCGGACCTCGATCCTCAGGGCGACCTCGTAAATCTCGTCGCTGAGCTTGCTCGACCCGATATTGAAGTCGACCTCGATCTTGGGCTGGGTCTGCCACTGATAGACGGCCGGGGAGTTCGGATTCTCGAAGGAGAGGTCCTTCACATATTGCGAGATGACCCCGACCTGCGGCGTGGTGTCGTTGCCGTTGGGCTGCGTCTCGGCAGCGTTGCCCTGCTCTTCGGCCATTTGATTCGCCTTGCAAAAGTTTGGATGGAGGCCGGCCGCGAGGCGCGGGACCCGGTGCGCCCGGGCGGGTAGCAGGAGCGGCCGGACCGCGCAACCGGTCGGGGGCGCCGAATGGAACCGTCCGCCATTTGAAACCTTGTCGTCAAAGGCCTATGTGTGGGGCAGTTGAGTTCGGAGAAACTAGTGACCGAGATTGTCCTCCTGGCGATGGTGGCCCTGTTCGTGGGCCTGAGGCTCTACTCGGTGCTGGGCCGTCGCACCGGCCACGAGCAGCAGCCGATCCTCCGCCCCGCTGAGACCGCCGCCGCCACCGAAGCGCCGGCCCCGGCCGCCGATCTCGCCGTCGACCGGCCCGACACCGGCGGCTTCGTCTACGAGGAGCCGGCCACGCCCGGTATCCGGGCCATCGTCGGCGCCGATCCCGGCTTCGACGTCGCCCGCTTCCTGGAAGGCGCGCAGGCGGCCTACCGGATGATCCTCGAAGCCTTCTGGCGCGGCGACCGCGAGGAGCTGAGGCACCTCGTCGGCGGCGACGTCCTCGCCACCTTCGAGGAGGCGATCGCGGCCCGCGAGGAAGCCGGCGAGCAATTGGACAACCGGCTGGTCCAGATCGAGCGCGCCGTCATCTCCGACGCCCGCCTGTCGGGCCGCACCGCCGAGGTCGACGTCCGCTTCGACGCCGACATCGCCGCCGTCACCCGCGACCGCGAGGGCAAGGTGATCGCCGGCACCCTGAGCGACGCCATCCCGACCCACGACGTCTGGACCTTCCGCCGCAACCTCGCCAGCGGCGATCCCAACTGGCTCCTCGTCGAGACCGACGAAGCGGACTAATTTGCCTCCCCATGCGAAGCATGGGGAGGGGGACCACCGAAGGTGGTGGAGGGGTAGTTGGCGCTGAGCGCGTGGGGGTTCGCGCGCTGACCCTCGGAATCCATCGTCATTTACCCCTCCACCATGCTTCGCATGGTCCCCCTCCCCATCTGGCGATGGGGAGGCAGAAACAATTTTCCTACACCCCCCTCCAAGGGTTAATCTCTTCAGGTGGGCACCGCCGAATCATACAGGGTCATCCGCGTGCCCCCGGGGGCACAAGCTTACACCGGCCGCAAACAAAGGATTTTCCGCCCCGACAGGCGGGTCCTTTGTGTCTTTTGGGCGGTTCCGGCGATGCTGCTGCTCGCCAGCTGCGTGCCCAGGCAGCGCTCTCCGGCGATCCAGCACCCGCCGATCGAGGAGCTCGCTCCCCCGGCCGAGGTCAAGCCGCCGACCGCGGCGCTGCTCGGGGTCAAGGCCGGTCCGGCCCTGCCGCCGCTGGGCGAGCCCGAGGCCGCCCGCGCCCTCGAGGCCTTCCGGATCAGCTGCCCGGCGCTCGTCAAGCGCACCGACTCCAGCGGCCTCACCCGGCCGGAGGACTGGCGGCAGGCGTGCGCGGTCGCCGCGGCCCGGCCCGCTTTCGCTTCCGCTTTCTTCGCCGAGAATTTCGAGCTCATCCAGGTCGGCGACGGCGCCGCCTTCGTCACCGGCTATTTCGAGCCCGAGATCGCCGGCTCGCGCACCCGCCGGCCGGGCTATGAGGTGCCCGTCTACCGCAAGCCCGACGACCTCGTCGAAGTCGACGCGGCGACCGCCGAGGCGGCCGGAACGCCGCGCCGCGGCCGGCTCGAGGACGGAGTCATGGTCCCTTATTACGAGCGGTCCGAGATCGAGTCGGGCATCCTCGCCGGCCGCGGCCTCGAAATCGCCTGGGCGGCCGACGCGATCGACCTCTTCTTCCTCCAGATCCAGGGCTCGGGCCGGCTGCGCCTTCCCGACGGGGGCGTGATTCGGATCGGCTATGCCAGCCAGAACGGCCGCGAATATGTCGGGATCGGCAAGCTGATGAAGGATCGCGGCCTGCTCGGCCCCGGCCAGACCAATATGCAGGGCATCGTCGCCTGGCTCCGCGAGCATCCGGAGGAGGGCAAGGCGATCATGCGCGAGAACAAGAGCTACATCTTCTTCCAGGAGCTGACCGGGCCCGGCCCGCTCGGGGCGCTCGGCCTCCCCGTCACCGGCCGGGCGACCGTCGCCACCGATCCCAGATATGTGCCGCTGGGCGCTCCGGTCCTGCTCGAT
Source organism: Allosphingosinicella sp. (assembly GCA_035630855.1). GTDB lineage: Bacteria > Pseudomonadota > Alphaproteobacteria > Sphingomonadales > Sphingomonadaceae > Allosphingosinicella. The sequence continues at coordinate 7,533 of DASQJV010000561.1, forward strand.
CTCGACCGGACGGAGGCGAACGGCCTGTGGGTCGCCCAGGACACGGGCGGGGCGATCAAGGGCTCGAACCGCTTCGACACCTTCTGGGGCGCAGGCGCCGACGCGGCCCGGATCGCCGGCGGAATGCAGGGCCGCGGCCGCGCCTGGATCCTGGTGCCGAAGGGCAGTCTGGCTCGGCTCGATGCGACCCCTCAGCCCTGACGAGGCGAGATTGTGGGCGCGGGTGGTCGAGTCGGTGCGGCCGCTGGACGGAGCCACCGCGCCCGAGGCGCCGAGCTCCCCGGCGGAGGCCGGGGCCCGGGAAGCGCCGAAGCTGGGCCCCGGCCTTCGCCGGGGAGCCGCGAAGCCGCCCCCTCCCGCCCGCAAGCCGCCCGGCGAGACGCTCGACGGCAGCTGGGATCGGCGGCTGAGTCGGGGGCTGGTGGCGCCCGACGCGATGCTCGACCTGCACGGCCGCAATCTCGCCACCGCCTACGAGCTGCTCGACTCCCGGCTGGAGCAGGCGATCGGATCCGGCGCGAGGCTGTTGCTGCTCGTCACCGGCAAGCCGCCGGGGCCCGAGCGTCCGGCGAAGCGGGGCGCCATCCGAGCCGCCGTCGGCGACTGGCTCCACGCCTCCCGTCACTCGGGCCGGATCGCGGCCGTCCGCAACGCCCATCCCCGCCATGGCGGCTCGGGGGCGCTCTACATCGTTCTTCGGCGGTCGCGCGTCTGATGGATACCGAATGGTAACGCTTCCGGCATAATCTGCATCGGCAACGCACGCCTGTGGGGGGAGTGCAGGCCGGACAGGAAATGCCGCCGATCATGCCTTCGAGGGTCGCCAGGATCAGCAATCGCGTGCTTTCGGTGACGGCGGGCATGTCGGCCTTCGTGCTGACGCTGCTCGGCTTCCTTCTGCTCGGAAGCCTCAACCAGCAGGTGGTCGCCTCGCTGTTCATCGGCCTGTTCGCGCTGATGATCGTCCATCTCGCCGCCGAGCGGCCGAACACCGCCCATGCCCGCGCTCTCGCCTCGCTCATCGACCGGCTGATGGCGGTCAGCCGGGGCGACCTCGCCTCGCCGGCGCCGCCCGCCCTGAAGCGCGAGATGCCGGCGCTCGCCGCGGCGGTCGAAGGCCTGTTCGAGCAGGTCCGCTCCAATCTCGACGACGCCCAGGCGATGGCGATGTACGATCCGGTGACGGCGCTCCCCAACCGAGTCCATTTCCGCCGCGAGGCGGAGCGGGTCCTCGGCTCGCGCGACAGCGGCGCGGCGCTCCTGTTCATCGACCTCGACGGCTTCAAGGAGGTCAACGACCGTCTCGGCCACGCCCAGGGCGACCAGGTGCTGGTGATGGTGGCGAACCGGCTTCGGGTCGTGCTCAAGGCGGAGGTCGCGGACGGGACGCTGGCGCCGCCGCTTCTCGCCCGGCTCGCCGGCGACGAATTCACCATGCTTCTCCCCGAAGTCTCCACCCGCGAGGAGGCGGAGCGAATCGGCGCCCGGGCGCTGGCCGCGCTCGCCGAGCCGTTCAAGTCGGCCGCGGGCTCGGTCCTCATCGGCGGCTCGATCGGAATCGCCCTCGCTCCCGAACACGGCTCCGACCTGACGGCTCTGATGAAGGCCGCCGACATCGCCATGTACCACGCCAAGGCGTCGGGCCGCTCGCGCCTGTGCAGCTACGAGCCGAGCCTCGCCCGGGCCTCCGAGGAGCGCAGCGCCCTCGAAGCCTCGGTCCGCCGGGCGGTCGAGCGCCACGAGCTGGAGCTGGTCTTCGAGCCTCGACTGTGCCTCCGAACCGGAGCGATCACCGCCGCCGAGGCGCAGATCCGCTGGAACGGCGCCGACGGAGGCCGGCTGCTCACCGGCGAGGAGGCGATCCTCCAGGAGACCGGGCTCGCGGTCCGGCTCGGCGAATGGACCCTCGACGCCGTCTCCTCGGCGCTCGAGCGCTGGCGCGCCGCCGGCCTCGACCACCGGCTCTGCTTCCCGGTCGCCGCCCGCCAGTTCGAGCGGCTCGACTTCATCGAGCGCCTGCGCTCGGCCCTGAACCGGGCCGGCACTCCGCCCTGGGGGGTCGAGATCGAGCTCAACGAGGCCGCCGCCTCGGGCTGCGACAAATGGGTCGCCGCCGAGCTCGAGCGCCTCCGCTCCGACGGGGTCGAGGTCTGCGTCAGCGACTTCGGCTCCGGCCGCGCGCGCCTGTCCGGCTTCGCCACCCTGCCGATGAGCCGGGTCCGCCTCGACCAGGGGATCGTCGCCGACATCGACCGCTCCGACCGGGCGAGGAGCGTCGCCGCCTCGCTCATCCACCTCGTCCACGGCCTCGGCTGCGAGGCGGTCGCCGCCGGCGCGGAGCGGCAGGGTCAGGTCGAGGTCCTGCGCGCGCTGGGCTGCGACAGCCTCCAGGGCTTCCCCGGAGTCGCCCCGATGCCCGAGGACGCCTTCCTCGCCTGGGCGGAGGCTCAGGATTGCGCCCGGAGCCTCGCCCAGGATGTCTACCAGAGCGCGCCTTTGACGATGCGGGCGTAGATCCGGGCGAGGGCTCGGAGGTCCTCGACCGAGGCGGCCTCGTCCAGCTTGTGCATGGTGGCGTTGCGAAGGCCGAAATCGACCACCGGGCAGAGCTCGATCAGGAAGCGTCCGTCCGACGTCCCGCCGCTGGTCGAGAGCTCCGGCTCGACCCCCGTCTCCTCGCTTATCGCCTTCGTCACCAGATCGTAGAGCGCCCCCGGCGGGGTCAGGAAGGCCTCGCCCGAGATCGTCGCCTCGACCGTCGCGCCCGGAGCCTCGGCCTGCGCTGTCCGCCGGACCAGGGCGACCAGATCCTCGCCGCGATGGCGGTCGTTGAAGCGGATGTTGAGCTGGATCCGGGCGCTCCCCGGGATGAGGTTGGTCGCCGACGTGTCGGTGCCGACCGAGGTGATCTCGAGGTTGGACGGCTGGAAGGCCTCGCTGCCGTCGTCGAGCCGCAGCGCCTCGAGCGCGGCGACGACCCGGGCCAGCCTCGGCACCGGATTGTCGGCCCGGTGCGGGTAGGCGACGTGCCCCTGGACGCCGGGGATGGTCACCCACATGTTGACCGAGCCCCGGCGCCCGATCTTGACCGTGTCGCCAAGCCTCGCCTCGGAGGTCGGCTCGCCGATCAGGATCATGTCGGGCCTGATCCCGCGCTCCGCCATCCAGGCCATGATCGCCCTTGTGCCGTGGACCGCCGGGCCTTCCTCGTCGCCGGTGATCAGCAGGCTCAGGGTGCCGGGATGCTGGCTCACTTCCGCCGCCGCCGCGACGAAGGCGGCGATCCCGCCCTTCATGTCGACCGCGCCGCGCCCGTAGAGCAGGCCGCCGCGGATCTCCGGTCCGAACGGATCGCCGCTCCAGCCCTCGCCCGGCGGGACCACGTCGAGATGGCCGGCGAAGCCGAAATGGGGGCCGCCGCCGCCCCGGCTGGCGAACAGATTCTCGACCTCGCCGCCGCTGACGAAGCGGTGCACCTCGAAGCCGAGCGGCCGAAGCGCCGCCTCGAGGACGTCGAACACGGCGCCCCTGGCGGGCGTCACGCTGGGGCAGGCGATCAGTGCGGAGGCGAGCTCGACGGGGTCGATTGCGCGGGTCATGCGGCTTCGCCTAGAATAGTTGCAGACGATGTTGAAGCGCTGGTTCCCCGGCGAAGGCCGGGGCCCAGCGACACGGACGGCGCGGCTGGATCCCGGCCTTCGCCGGGAAGCTCTGACTTGCGCGGGGAAAGTCCGATATGCCCAAGCTCGACCTCGATTCGATCCCCCGGACCAACGCCACCGGCTATCCCTCGCCCTGGCGGGAGGAGATGGCGAAGCGGCATTACCGCCGCCTCGGCCCGGCCTCGGGCCTCGCCGACTTCGGGGTCAGCCACGTCACCCTGGAGCCGGGCGGGATCTCGAGCCAGCGCCACTGGCACGAGGAGGAGGATGAGTTCGTCGTCATGATCGAGGGCGAGGCGGTGCTCGAGGAGGAAGGGAGCGAGACCGTGATGCGGGCGGGCGACTGCGCCAGCTTCCCCAAGAGCGTCGCCAACGGCCACCGGCTGGTCAACCGGAGCGGCTCGCCCTGCGTCTTCATCGCCGTCGGCAGGCACGCGCTGAGCAACTGCCACTATCCCGACATCGACCTCCATCTCGACGGCTCGACCAGCCGCTTCACCCGCAAGGACGGAACGCCTTATTGAGGATCTGCTTCCCGGCGAAGGCCGGGATCCAGTCCTCTGGCCTCGAGCCGGGTCCCGGCCTTCGCCGGGGAACGTCACTCGGGCGCGGTCTCGTATCGCTCGATCACCCAGGGCTCTCCCTGGGCCGCCTCGACCCATTCGCGAAGCCAGGGGTGGGACAGCATCCCCTCCATGTAAGCGGCGGCGAAGCGCGGCATCGGGACGGAGTAGGTGACGAAGCGGGTGACGACCGGGGCGAACATGATGTCGACCGCCCCGAAGGTTCCGAAAAGATAGGGCCCGCCGCCGCCGTGCCGGGCCCGCGCCTGGGCCCAGAGCTCGAGGATCCTCACCACCTCCTGCCGGACATTGTCCGACATCTCCTTGGGCGGGAATTGCTTCCTGAGGTTCATCGGGCATTCGCGGCGGAGGTTGTCGTAGCTCGAATGCATCTCGGCCGCCATCGAGCGCGCCATCCCCCGGGCGACCTCGTCCTTGGGCCAGTAGCGGTCGCGGTCGGTCTTGTCGGCCAGCCATTCGACGATGGCGAGGCTGTCCCAGATCACCGCCTGGTCGTCCCACAGCACCGGCACCTTGCCGCCCGAAGGCGCGAACTCATTGCCCTCGCGGGTCTTGTCCCATTCCTCGTCGAACAGGGGAACGGTGATCTCCTCGAACGCCAGCCCCGACTGCTTCACCGCCAGCCAGCCGCGCAGCGACCAGGAGGAATAAGCCTTGTTGCCGATGATGAGCTTCAGCATGTCGTCTCCCGTGCGCTGGCGCTCCTGAACACCGGCTTGCGCGCGGGTGCAACGAAAAAGGCCGGGGGCGTGGGGGCGAGGGGCTGGATTGGGAAGGGGAGGGCTTCGACAGGCTCGGCCCGAACGGGTTCGGGCGCCTGCCCGCACGGGTTCGCGCGCCCGGCCAAATCTCCGTTCGGCCTGAGCCTGTCGAAGGCCTCACTTTCCTCTCCTGCTGGAGACCGAATGGTGCTGCGAAGCGGCTACGGCTTCGCGGCCGACCGCCTCGTCCGGGCGCTCCGCGACTTCGCCGGCCCGCCGGGAGTGACGCTCGAGGACCCGCGCCTCGCCGCCACGGCGCTGGACTGGGCGGAGCAGGGCCTCGACCTCGCCAACGCGCTTCACCTCGCGGCAGTTCGGGACTGCGCGGCCTTCCTGAGCTTCGACCGTCGGCTGGCGAAGTCGCGGAGCGCCCGGACGAGGCGGTCG
>DASQJV010000562.1:0-3123 GCA_035630855.1 Allosphingosinicella sp.
GACGTGCTTCTCGCCCGGCCGATGGGCTTCGGGGAAGAGCCCTTCTACGAAGATGGCGACGCCAGCATCCAGACCGCTCCAAAGGTCAGCTTCGGCCGGGCCGGCTGATGGGGCGGCTCCTGCTGCCGCTTCTGGCGGCGCTCGCCTCGCTGTGGTCGGCGCCGGCGGCCGCGGACGAGCGCATCCTCCATTTCCTGAGCGACGTCGCCGTCCGCGCCGACGGCACGCTCGACGTCACCGAGACCATCCGGCTTCGTTCCGAGGGGGACAGGATCCTTCGCGGGATCCAGCGCGATTTCCCGACCCGCTATAGCACCCGGCTCGGAGGGGAGGTCCGGGTCGGCTTCGAGATGGCCGGGGTGAAGCGGGACGGCCGCGACGAGCCCTGGACGGCGATTCGCGAGGGGAATGGGGTCCGGGTCCGTATCGGCGATCCCGAGGTCCTCCTCGTCCCGGGCGAGCACGTCTACGAGATACGCTACCGGACCTCGCGCCAGATCGGCTTCTTCGCCGACTATGACGAGCTCTACTGGAACGCCACCGGCAACGGCTGGGATTTCCCGATCGACGTCGCCGAGGCCCGGATCCTGCTTCCCCGGCCGGTCCATTTCGGCGATCGCTCGGTCTACACCGGGCCGCAGGACTCGCAGGCCTCCAATGCCAAGATCCTCACCGAAAGCGACGGCGAGATCTCTTTCCGGACCACGGTCCCGCTCGCCGCAAAGGAGGGGCTGACCGTCGCCGTCGCCTGGGAGAAGGGAGTCGTCGCGCCGCCGCCGCCGCCCTCGGCGCGCCGGCTCTGGCTTCAGGACAATGCGCCGCCGGCCGCCGGGGCGCTCGCCCTGCTCGGCCTGCTCGCTTATTATCTCCACGCCTGGCGCCGCGCCGGCCGCGACCCGAAGCCCGGCACGATTGTCCCTGTCTTCACCCCGCCCGACGGCCTGTCCGCCGCGGCGATGCGCTACATCTCCGAGATGGGCGCCGACAGCCGCGCCTTCGCCGCCGCCCTCGTCGAGCTCGGGGTCGGCGGCCACATCCGGCTCGCCGAGGAGGAGGGCGGCTGGCTCAGCCGCGACAAGACCCGGATCGACCGGACGGAGGGCCGAACCGCCCTCCCGGCCGCGGAAGCGGCGATGATATCGAGGCTGTTTGCCGGCGGCGATTCGATCCTGATGGAGCAGTCGAACCACGCCACGTTCAGCGGCGCCAGGAACGCGCTCGAGAAGCAGCTCAAGGGGGAGCATGAGGGCCGGCTGTTCGTCCGCAACCGCATCTGGGCGGTCCGCGGCCTCGCCCTCATGATCGCCGCGCTCGCCCTGCCCGCCGCCCTCGTCCTGCTGACCGCCCCGGACGATTACGGCCGCACCGACATAATCGCCGCGGCCGCCGCCCTGCTGCTTCCGGCCGCGGCGCTGGGCCTCTATGCCCTGGCGGGGGGCGGCGGCAGCGCGAAGGCCATGGCCGGCAAGCTGCTCGCCGCCCTGCTCGGGGCGATCGGGCTCGTCGCCGGGGTCGTCACGATCGGCAATGCCGTCGAGGGGGTCGTCGTCTATGGCGATTTCAGGCGCCTGATCCCGCTCGCCTTGCCGCTGCTGGCGCTGCCGGTCGTGCTCACCGCCTTCAGCTGGATGGCCGCCCCGACCCGGGAGGGCCGCGCCGTGCTCGACCGGATCGCGGGCTTCAAGCACTATCTCTCGGTCGCCGAGGAGGAGCGGCTCGAAACCCTCCATCCCCCGGAGAAGACGCCCGAACTGTTCGAGCGCTACCTCCCTCATGCGATCGCCCTCGAGGTCGAGAACGACTGGGCCTCGCGCTTCACCTCGGTCCTCGCCGCCGCCGAGGCGGCGGGTCGGTCGCAGCCGATGGGCTGGTATTCGGGAAGCTCGGACCCGTGGAGCGATCCGGGCGGCTTCGCCGACAGCGTCGGTTCGTCGCTGGCCGGAACCATCTCCTCGGCCTCGGCGGCGCCGGGGTCGAGCAGCGGCTCAGGGGGCGGCGGATCGTCCGGTGGCGGCGGCGGCGGCGGCGGGGGCGGCGGCTGGTAGCGCCGCCCGGGCGGCGAGGATCCGCTCGGCGAGCTCGAGATCGGACTCCTTGTCGACGTCGATCGCCGCCTCGGCGTAGGGGAGCGGAACCGCCTTGAGCCGGAAGCCCGCCTTGCGGCCGACGCGCTCGGCCGCGGCCTCGAGCGAGATCGTCCGGGTCGCGGCGCGAAGGAAGATTCCGAGCCCGAGGAAGCTCAGCAGCCTGAGCGTGCGCTTGCGGTCCTTTTCGGCGCGGGCCCAGAAATCGGTGCCCCGGGCCGATTCGGGCGTGAGCAGGGCGAACAGATTGGCGCCGCTGAAATGCCCGTTCGCCGCCTTGAGCCAGGTCCGCCTGGTATCGGGGTGCGCCTTCTCGACGGTCTTGCGCTCGACCATGGCGAAGGCGGCGTCGACCCCGTCGGTCGCGGCGATGAACGCCTCGACCATCTCGGGCCTGAGCAAAGCGTGGTCGGCGGTGGTGACCAGCACCGGATAAGGGGCGGCCTCGGTCCCAGCCAGCCGGCCGACGCTGGCCGAGATGCCGTCCCCGGACCGCGCCGTCGCGATCCGCGGATCCTTCGCCATCCATTCGAGCTCGCCGGCGAGCAGCGCTTCCGCCTCCTGGGCGAGGACCACGACCCGACCGACCGAGGGCGAGTCGAGCAGGGTCCGGGCGACCCGTCCGAGCATCGGCTCGCCGCCGGCGCGGATCAGCGCCTTCGCCGCCACGCCGTGCGCGGCGGCGAAGCCATTCTCTCCCGGCCGGCGCCCCGCCAGCACGATCGCGGTCCACTCCCCCATGAAGCGAGTATTCACAGCAAGCGGCCGTGGCGGCTATCGAAATTTGCGCGGCCCGGCGGTTAATCGCCCGCCGTTGCCGATCCGCCACGCCTCGGCCGGGACGCCGGCCGGCCCGAAGAAAGGGCCCGCCCCAACTTTGCCCAAGTCAAACCCTAGGGAGCGGCTCGGAAGTGTCGCGCGCTGGGCAGCGGCCTCAAGGGTGCGGCCTCTTCGATGACCATCGGCAAAGCGATCATCCTCAGCGCCGGCAAGGGTTCGCGACTCCTGCCGCTGACCGCCGAGCGGCCGAAATGCCTCA
>DASQJV010000563.1:0-5775 GCA_035630855.1 Allosphingosinicella sp.
TTGCCGCCGCCGCCGTAGAGCGTGTCGGGGCCGTTGGTTCCGGTGGAGGAGATGTTCTGGCCGGCGGGATTGCCGAGGCCGTCGAAGTCGTTCGGGTCGCCGGTGCCGTTGTAGACGGTCGGCGAGACGTAGGCCGCGGCGTCGTCGGCGCCGTGGATGGTCACGGTGATCGTCTCCGAGGCGCTGCCGTCGGCGGACCAGACGGTGAGCGAGTCGGTGACCTCGTCGCCGCTGTCCAGAGCCTGGACGTTGGCGTCGCCGTTGCGCAGGGTGTAGGTCCACTCGCCGGTCGCCTCATTGAAGGCGAAGTCGCCGTAGGTGCCCGCCAGGGCGGCCGCGGTGGCCGCCTGGAAGCCGAGGTCGACGGTGTCGCGGTCGGCGACGGCGAGGGTTCCGCCGGTCGAGCCGGCGCCGTCCTCGGTGACGTTGCCGTCATTGTCGCCGCCGATCTCGGCGGTGTCGTTGACACCGTTGAGCGTGATCGTGACCGTCTCGGTGTCGGTCCCGCCATGGCCGTCGTTCACCTCGATGTCGAAGGTCTCGACGACAGTGGTCTTGAGCCCCTCGACCGCCGAGTCGTCCGCCGTGAAGGTCCAGTTGCCGTCCTCGTCGATGGCGAAAGCGCCGTAATCGGACGAACCGTCCTCGCCGTCGCCGAGCCCGAAGGTGAGCAGGCCGGCGTCGTTGAGGTCGACGTCGGTCGCCGAGACCGAGCCGGTGACGGCGGCGAAGCTGTCGTCGTCGGCGGTATCGGTGACGGCGCCGGCGAGAACGCTCGAGGCGCTGAACAGCGGATCGTCGTTGGTCCCCTCGATCTCGATCGTCACCTTGGCGGTCGAATAGGCGCCGTTGGCCATCTGCGCCGTGTAGTAGAAGCTGATCGCCGTGCTCATCCCCTCGCCGAGCGCCTGGAGGTCGGCGTTGAGCGCGCTGGCGTCGATGTCGAGCTGGCCGCCCACGATCGTCACGACGAGAAGGCCGCTGAAGCCGTCCGGAGTGAAGGACGCGCCGGCGTTGACCATGTTGGCGGTGGAGGTCGGAAGGCCGCTCGACACGCCGATGATCCGGGCCGAGCCGGGGTCGTTGGCGAGGACGTTGAGCTGGCCGTGGAGGCTGGCATCCTCCTGCAGCCAGCCCAGATCCTGGAAGTAATCGTCCTTGGCCGCATTGTTGGTTACAGCGACCCTGACCGTGGTTTTTGCCGGCGTTCCGCCCATCGTCTGACCCTCCGAAAAAGAGAAGCGACGGAGGTGCGACTCGCGGTCGCAAGTGTCGATCAGTGGAAACCCCGGCGCGGACCGTTAACGGCTGCGACCGGCGGGCTCAGGCCTCGGCCCGTCTCATTCGGGCCGCCCCGGCGGGCGAGCCGGCGGCGCCTCGCCATGGTCCTCGTGATGGGTGCCGGTGAGCGTCCCCTCCTCGAACAGGAAGCCGGCGATGTCGGGCTTGCCGGCGGCGTCGAGGACGGTCTTCATGATGATCAGCAGCGGCACCGCGAGCAGCGCCCCGGTCGTCCCCCAGACCCAGGCCCAGAAGCTCAGGGCGACGAGGATGAGCAAAGGGTTGATGGTCAGCCGGCGGCCGACGAAGAAGGGGGTGATGAGGTTCGCCTCGACGAGGTGGACGCCGATGAAGCAGAGCGCGGGCAGGAAGGCGTACCAGGGGTCGGCGAAGGCCATCAGGCCGCCCAGAGCGAGCAGCAGCGCCGAGGCGATCGGCCCGAGATAGGGTATGTAGTTGAGCACGGCGACGATGCCGCCCCACATCAGGGGCGTCGGCATGTCGAGCAGGTAGAGGATCAGGGCCACGGAAAGGCCCATGGCGATGTTCACGATCGTGATCGTGCCGAGGTAGGTGGAGGTGGCGTCGACCACCTCCTGGATCGCCCGGGCGGTGGTCATGGCGCCGTCGAAGCTCGAGCGGGCGGTGATCGTCCGCCGCCGCATCCGGGTCCAGCCGGCGAGGAAGAAGAAGATCACCAGCACCGCGAAGAACATCTGGATCGCGGCGAACGGGGCCGAGGTGGCGATGATGTCGAGAAGCGAGTTGGGGGTCTCCAGCTGCACCGTCCGGGGCGTCGCCGGGTGGGTCCCGAACTCGTCGACGATGTCGTTGATGAAGCGCTCGAGGTCCGAATAGACCTGCATCAGCGGAGAGAGGGTGTCGCGCACCCGACCGATCCGCTCGGGCAGCAGCCTCACCCATTCGGCCGCCGGAAGGACGATCGAGGCGACCGCGACATTGGCCATGGCGATGAGGACGAGGACGCAGCTGAAGGCGGCCAGGGTCGAGGGCACCCGCCGCCGCTCGAGCCATTCGAGCATCGGCACCAAGGCGATGGCGATGACGAGGGCGGCGGTCACCGGCAGGAAGAATTCGGCGCCGGAGCGCAGCGCGAACGGAAGCGCGAGGGTGAGCCCGGCCCCGGCGATCAGGGTCAGGGCCGCGAGCAGCCGGTCCCGCCGATAGGCCACCGCCTCCGGCTCCCAATTGGGATCGGAATGATCGATCGGGGTAGCCCCCTTTTTCGCTTCGTCGCCCTGCAGCTTGTTCATCTTGCTTACCGAGGCCCTTCGATCTTGGCTTAATACCGCTGGCTAATCGGCCGTTAACTAATCCTTAGGCGCTCCCACCGCATTAGCTCCGCAATCGGACCAATCAGGACCGAATGGGTGGGGACCCAGCGATGCGATATCAGGCCAGGGGCGCCAAATCACGGGCGTTCCGCAAAAATGCCGCCTTGGCCGCCGTTACGGCGGTCTCGACGGGCGTTTTCGCCAGCCCCGCGCTGGCCGCCGGCACTCCGGCGGGCACCAATATCACCAACGTCGCCACCGCCACCTACGAGCTTCCGGGCGGCGAGGAAGCGAGCATCGATTCCAACATCGTTACCCTCAAGGTCGACGAGCTGCTCGACGTCGGCGTCGCCTGGGGCGACCCGTCGGACGTCTCGGCCCCGGCCGGAGGGACGGCCCAGCGGCTCAAGTTCACCGTCACCAACGGCGGCAACGGCGCCGAAAGCTTCGCGCTCGCCACGGTCGCCAATGGCGGCGGCGACGATTTCGACCCTTCGGTGACCTCGATCGTCCTCGATACCGACGGCAACGGCGCCTACGACGCCGGGGTCGACACCGTCTATTCGGCAGGGAGCAACGATCCCGAGCTCGATCCCGACGAATCGATCACCGTCTTCGTCCTCTCGACCGTCCCGGCCGGCGCCGGCGACGGCCATCGCGGCCGGGTCGACCTGACCGCGGTCGCCAAGACCGGGTCGGGCGCGCCCGGAACCAGCTTCGCCGGCCAGGGCCAGGGCGGCGGCAACGCCGTCGTCGGAGCCACCGGAGCCGACGGCGAGGACGACGGCTATTACCGGGTCGCCCGGGCGAGCGTCGCCTTCGTCAAGAGCGCCGTCACCGCCGACGCCTTCGGCGGCACCGCCGCCGCGCCGGGCTCGACCGTCACCTACACGCTCGCCGCAACGGTGAGCGGCACCGGAAGCCTCGCCAACCTCAGGGTCAGCGACCCGGTGCCCGCGGGCACCACCTACAAGCCCGGCTCGCTCACCCTCGAGGGCGCGGCGCTCACCGACGCGGCCGACGCCGACTCGGGGAGCTTCACCGGCAGCGCCATCAACGTCGGCCTCGGCACCGTCGCCGCCGGCACCACCAAGACCATCACGTTCCAAGTGAAGATCGACTGAGAAGGATGATGCACATGAAGATCTGGCTCGCGCTTCTCGCGCTTCTCGCTCCCGCCGCCGCCAGCGCGGCCGATCCCGTCTCGCTGACGAGCAAGGTGTTCGTCGAGCGGGTCAAGCCCGGCGCCGACGGCAAGCCCGTCACCGTCCGCGAGGAACCGGGCGTGGTGACTCCGGGGGACAGGCTCGCCTTCGTCCTCAGCTACCGCAATTCGGGCGCCCAGCCGGCGACCGGCTTTACGCTGACCAACCCGATTCCGCCTTCGGTCGCCTTCACCGGCACCGACGATTCGAGCGCTTCCGTCTCCGTCGACGGCGGCAAGACCTGGGGGGCGCTTGCGTCGCTCAAGGTCGTCGGCGCCGACGGCACCAGCCGCCCCGCGGTGGCGGCCGACGTCACCCACATCCGCTGGTCGCTCGGCCGGCCGATCGCCGCCGGCAGCGGCGGGGAGCTCAGCTTCCGCGGCGTCGTCGAATAATTTCGTAACCCGCACCCGGGCGCCGGCGGGGGGGATTGCGGCGCCCATGCAAACACGATTGGACCAGAGATGACCAGAAACATGCGATTGCTCGCCTCCGCCAGCGTGCTGGCGGCGGCGGCTTTTGCGGCCTCCCCCGCTTTTGCGGCCGGGACGACCGCCGGAACCACCGTCACCAACAGCGTCACCCTCGATTACAAGATCGGCGGGATCGACCAGGCCCAGCTGACCGCCAGCGACACCTTCACCGTCGACCGCAAGGTCAATCTGACGGTGACCGAGACCGGCAACAGCGCGACCACGGTCACTCCGGGCCAGACGGCCGCGGTGACGACCTTCAGCGTGAGCAACTCCTCCAACGCCGCGCTCGATTTCGCGCTGGCCGCGAGCCAGCTCAGCGGCGGAACCGCTCCGCACGGCGGAACCGACAATTTCAACGTCGGCAACGTCAAGATGTATGCCGACACCAACACCAACGGCGCCTACGACCCCGGCACCGACCAGGAGATCACCTATCTCGACCAGGTCGCGGCCGACACCAGCCGGACGGTCTTCATCGTCTCCGACGTGCCGATCGGCCGGTCGACCGGCGATGCCGCCGGAGTGCGGCTGACCGCCACGGCGGCCGAATCCACGGCGGCGGGCTCGCTCGGCGCGACCGTGACCCAGACCACCGGCGCCAACACGGCGGGCGTGGACACGGTGTTCGCCGACACCAACTCGAACGGCAACGTCGCGCGCGACGGCATCCATTTCGCCGAGGACGATTACGTCATCCTCGCCGCGAGCCTGACCGCGACCAAGACCAGCCGGGTGATCAGCGATCCGTTCAACGGAACCACCAATCCCAAGATGATCCCCGGCGCCGTCGTCGAATATTGCATCGCGGTGGCCAATGCCTCGGGCAGCGCCACCGCCGACGGGGTCACCATCTCGGACGACGTTCCGGACGAGACGACCTACGACCCGGCCTTCGGGATCCTTCTGAACGGCACCGTGACGGGGAGCAGCTGCAACGCCGACGGCGCCAGCGGCGGTTCCTATACCGACGGAATCGTCAGCGGCACCCTCTCCGGCATCGCCGCCGGAGTGACCCGGACGCTCGTCTTCCGGGTGAGCGTGAACTAAGCGGAACGGGGAGGAGCGGCGACGTGTCCTCGACACGGAGCCCCCTCCCCTCCCTCATCATGGGACGCAACACTCCATTTCCGGGGGCGATCTGGCTCGCCCTGCTGACGGCGCTCTGGCTCGCCTCGGCGGCGCCCGCGCTCGCCGCGGGCGTGCTCGGCCATCGCACCATCTCGAACGTCGCGACGATCGAGTGGGAAGCGGCCGGAGGCAAGGTCAGCCAGCAATCGAACCGGGTCGACATCAGCGTCGGCGCGGCGTCCTTCCCGCTCGCTCTGTCGGTCTATCGCTTCGCCTCCAATTCGGCGTCGATCTCGATCCCGGTCACGGCGCCGACCTGCGGGACCGGGGGCATCAGCGCCCCGCTCGCCGCCGCCTGGAGCGGACAGCGGCTCGACCCGGCCTCGCTGTTCGAAGTGTCGGAGATCCTGCCGGGCGAGCCCTTCCTGTTCGTCGTCGAGGATATGGGCC
>DASQJV010000564.1:0-3536 GCA_035630855.1 Allosphingosinicella sp.
GATTCGTTCGAGGAGTGGCAAGCGGCCCACCCTTCGCGATGGGTCGCGGTCGCAGTTCGGCGTGGAACTCGTCGCCCCGGCGGATCGGGAGACGATGAATGGGGCGGAGGAGTGCCCTCATCGGCCATAGTCCTCGATCGCCGAGGCTTCGGCGGCGGTGGCCACGCCGGCTTCTCCGGCCCAGATTGTCGCGAGGGCATAAGCGGCCTCGAAGCCCCGCAGCGCCGCTTCGATCCGGCGCGGCGGCACCGCGCATTCGGCGAGGTGGGCGGCGAGGACGGCCCGGACGGTCCTGGCGTCCGGGACGGCGTCGCGGGCGAGGGTTTCGCCGGCGGTGCAGTCGGAGCGTTCGACCAGGGTCGAGCGGATGGCGCCGCCATTGCCGCGCCAGAAGGCGGCGGAAAATTGGAGACGCAGGTCCTGGGTCGCTCGGCTGAGCCGGACGAGGCGGCCGCCGTCCTGCTCGGCGACGTCCTCGACCCGCCAGCCTCCGATCGTCCGGCCGCGATCGCCCTCGGCCTGCGGCCCGGCCCAGGCCGAGGCGGCGGTGAGGGCGGCGGCGAACAGGGCCGGAAGGAGGCGCCTCACCCCCCGCAGCACTTCTTATACTTCTTGCCCGAGCCGCAGGGGCAGGGTTCGTTGCGGCCGACCTTGGAGGAGACTGCGGGCTGGGGCGGCGGCAGGTCGTCGGTCATGACCACACGTTCCAGGCCGCGCTGGCGGCGGTAGAGGGTTTCGACCAGATAGGGGATGACGTCCGGGGCTTGCTCGTCAGCCTCCGCCTCGGCCGCATCGTTTGTCGGAACTCCCTTGGCCATCGCGACGTACATGACGAGGCCGAGCGCGGCCGCGCCGAGATCCTCGTCGCCGGTCTCGAGCAGGCAATCCCAGTCCTTGCCGCTCAGCGCCATGGCGCGCCCGAAGCCTTCCGCCCAGAGCGGCCACATCACCTCGCCAGTATGCTCGAACACGTCGAAGACCGGCTGATAGGCCAGCCCGCCCTGCAGCAAAGCGACCGCTATCTCGGTCTTTCGGGCGAGGACGAGAGAGACCAGCCGGTCGCTCCGCTCCGGATCGCCGGGAAAAGCCTCGGCGCCGCCGCCCCAGATCGGCTTCAGCCACTCCTCCTGCGCCACCGGATGAGGGGAGACCAGAAGGCCGGCGAGGTAGCCGTCGAGCTCGCTAAGCAGCATCGCTTCGTCGCTGTCGTCGGGAAGCTCGAGGAGCAGGTCCTCAAGCTCGTCGAGCGGGACCCGGTCCGGATCGCCCATCGAGCTACTCCGCCGCTGGAAGGTAGATCTCGCCGCCTTTCTCGCGGAACTTCTCGCTCATCTCGGCCATGCCTACTTCGATTTCGCTCAACACAGGTTTCTCCGCTTCGGACTGCTCCAAACCCGTTCGGGCTGAGCTTGTCGAAGCCCCTTCCTGCTCCTTCCTTCCACCTTCCGTGGTCAGGGAAAGCCCTTCGACAGGCTCAGGGCGAACGGCGGGAGTGGCGGCTGCCGCAAGGAAGGCGTCCGCCGGCTGGTTCTGCCTGGCCGCGAAGTCGCGCACCTCCTGGGTGATCTTCATGCTGCAAAACTTCGGCCCGCACATCGAGCAGAAGTGCGCCGTCTTGGCGCCTTCGGCCGGCAGGGTCTGGTCGTGATATTGCTCGGCCGTGTCGGGATCGAGCGACAAATGGAACTGGTCGCGCCAGCGGAACTCGAAGCGGGCGCGGCTGAGCGCGTCGTCGCGCATCTTCGCGGCCGGGTGGCCCTTGGCGAGGTCGGCGGCGTGGGCGGCGAGCTTGTAGGTGACCACGCCGACCTTGACGTCGTCGCGGTCGGGTAGGCCGAGATGCTCCTTGGGGGTGACGTAGCAGAGCATCGCGGTTCCGAACCAGCCGATCATCGCGGCCCCGATCGCGCTGGTGATGTGGTCGTAGCCGGGGGCGATGTCGGTGGTCAGCGGCCCCAATGTGTAGAAGGGCGCCTCGCCGCAGGCCTCCAGCTGCTTGTCCATATTGGCCTTGATCTTGTGCATCGGCACGTGGCCGGGGCCCTCGATCATCACCTGGACGTCATGGCGCCAGGCGATCTGCGTCAGCTCGCCCAGGGTGGCGAGCTCGGCGAACTGGGCTTCGTCATTGGCGTCGGCGATGCTTCCGGGGCGAAGGCCGTCGCCGAGGCTGAAGGCGATGTCATAGGCCTTCATGATCTCGCAAATCTCTTCGAAGCGCTCGTAGAGGAAGCTCTCCTTATGGTGGGAAAGGCACCATTTCGCCATGATCGAGCCGCCGCGGCTGACGATCCCGGTGACACGGTTTGCGGTCAGCGGGACGTAGGGAAGGCGGACGCCGGCGTGGATGGTAAAGTAATCCACGCCCTGCTCGGCCTGCTCGATCAACGTGTCGCGGTAGATTTCCCAGGTGAGCTCCTCGGCGACGCCGCCGACTTTCTCGAGCGCCTGGTAGATGGGGACGGTGCCGATCTACCAGGCGCTGGAGAAGGTCGAGGGTGTGGCCGAGGAGCTGACCTGGGAGATCTACCGCGACACCTTGATCGAGCAGGCCGAGCAGGGCGTCGACTATTTCACCATCCATGCCGGCGTCCGCCTCGGCTACATCCCGATGGCGGCAAAGCGCGTCACCGGCATCGTCTCCCGCGGCGGATCGATCATGGCCAAATGGTGCCTCGCGCATCACCGCGAGAGCTTCCTCTACGAGCGCTTCGAAGAGATTTGCGAGATCATGAAGGCCTATGACATTGCCTTCTCATTGGGCGACGGCTTGCGCCCCGGCAGCATCGCCGACGCCAATGACGAAGCCCAGTTCAGCGAGCTCTATACGCTCGGCGAGCTCACCCACCGCGCCTGGAAACAGGACGTCCAGGTGATGATCGAAGGCCCCGGCCATGTGCCGATGCACAAGATCAAGGAGAATATGGACAAGCAGCTCGAGGTCTGCGGCGAAGCGCCCTTCTACACGCTCGGGCCGCTCACCACCGATATCGCGCCGGGCTATGATCACATCACCAGCGGCATCGGCGCCGCGATGATCGGCTGGTTCGGCTGCGCGATGCTCTGCTACGTCACCCCCAAGGAGCACCTCGGCCTGCCCGACCGCGACGACGTCAAGGTCGGCGTCATCACCTACAAGCTTGCCGCCCACGCCGCCGACCTCGCCAAGGGCCACCCCGGCGCCCAGCACCGCGACGACGCCGTCTCCCGCGCCCGCTTCGACTTCCGCTGGCGCGACCAGTTCAACCTGTCGTTGGACCCGGACACCGCCGAGGATTACCACGACCAGACCCTCCCCGCCGAAGGCGCCAAGACCGCCCACTTCTGCTCGATGTGCGGCCCCAAGTTCTGCTCGATGAAGATCAGCCAGGACATTCGCGAAGCCGCGCGGGCCCAGAACGAAGTGGCCGAAGCGGGGATGGCGCAGATGAGCGAGAAGTTCAGAGCCGGCGGTAGCAAGGTCTATGTGGAGACCGCCGACTAGGCCGCGGGAAGGTCCGGCCGGCCCAGCCGCGATGGCGGGGCGGGTGCGGGCC
>DASQJV010000565.1:0-5807 GCA_035630855.1 Allosphingosinicella sp.
CTCGAGGACAAGAGCAAGAAGGCTTGAGGCTTTCCGTCATCCCGGACTTGATCCGGGATCCATGAACACCGGCGTTATCTGGCTCGAACGGCCGCGTTCATGGATTCCGGCTTTCGCCGGAATGACGTCTCGTCGCCTTGCGCGGCGGGCCGTCGCTCCGGGTCAGCGAGAGGATCGGGCAGCGCCGGCCTTCGACCAATATCGCTCCGAAGCTGTCGAGGCTGAGGCTGCCGCGGGTGTCGTAGCCGAGCGCCTGGGCCCATTTGAGGCCGTCGCAATGGCCGACCTCGGCGCGGTACCAGTCGCGCCGCCGGTCCTGGAGATAGACGGTCTCGTCGTCCGGAGCCTCGAAGTCGCGGATGGCGTGGCGATGGTCGGCGAAGGGGATGCTCGCTTCGGCGGGCCTGGCGGCGGGCTCGGCGAGGGCGGGCGCCGCGACCGCCGCGGCGGCGGCGAGGAGGAGAAAGCGCTTCATGGCGACGAGCCATGCGCCTCCCCGCCTGAATAAGCGATGACGAAGGCGGCTTGCCTCCTCGCCGCGCGGCGCTAGCATCGCGGCGACTTCGCGGGAGGGCTCGGGCAAGATGCGGCATGTGGCGATCATCGGCTCCGGCCCGGCCGGCTATTACACCGCCGAGGCGCTGCAGAAGCTCTACGGCGACGAGGTCCAGATCGACATGATCGACCGGCTCCCGGTCCCCTACGGCCTGATCCGGTCCGGAGTGGCCCCGGACCATCAGTCGATCAAGGCGGTCTACCGGCGCTACGAGAAGGTCGCTTTGTCGGCCAACGTCCGCTTCGTCGGCAACGTCTGCGTCGGCCCCGACGTGACGGTGGCGGAGCTGGCCGGGCTGTACGACGCCGTCGTCCTCGCCACCGGGGCTCCGAACGACCGCCCGCTGGGCCTGCCCGGAAGCGACCTGCCCGGGGTGGTCGGCTCGGCCGCCTTCGTCGGCTGGTACAACGGCCATCCCGACTTCGCCGGGCTCGACCCGCCGCTGGACGTCGAGGCGGCGGCGGTGATCGGCAACGGCAACGTCGCCCTCGACGTCGCCCGGATCCTCGCCAAGACGAGGGCCGAGTTCGCCGGCTCCGACATCGTCGGCCGGGCGCTCGACGCGCTCGAGGCGAGCTCGATCCGGACCGTCCACGTGCTCGGCCGCCGCGGCCCGCACCAGATCGCGATGACCCCCAAGGAGCTCGGCGAGCTCGGCCATCTCGAGGCGGCGGCGCCGAGGGTCGACCTCGCCGACTTCCCGCCCGAGGCCGACGACAGCCTGCTCGAGCCCGGCATGCGCAAGTCGGTCGCCCATCTGCGCGACTTCGCGCATCTGCCGCGCGACAAGGCCAAGACGATCGACTTCGACTTCTTCGCCATGCCGGTGGCGGTCGAGGGCGAGGGGCGGGTCGAGCGGCTGATCGTCGAGCGCACCGAGCTTACCGACGACCTGCGCTCGGTCGGCACCGGCGAGCGCTATTCGATCCCCTGCGGCCTGGTGATCAGCTGCATCGGCTACCAGACCCCGCCGATCGAGGGCGTCCCCTACGAGCATGGCCGCGGCCGCTTCGCCAACCAGGACGGGGTGATCGAGGCCGGCCCGGACGGCGGCCTCTATTGCGTCGGCTGGGCCCGGCGCGGGCCGACCGGAACGATCGGCACCAACCGCCCCGACGGCTTCGAGGTCGCCGAGAGGATCCACTCCGCCTTCCCCCCCGGCGCGAGCGGCGGCAAGGCCGGCGGCCTCGGCCTCGACACCCTCCTCCACGCCCGCGGGGTCGAGCCGGTCGCCTTCCGCGACTGGCAGCGGATCGAGGCCGCCGAGACCGGCCGAGCCCGCGAGGGCAGCCCGCGGGAGAAGTTCACCAGCATCGCCGAGATGATCGCCGCGCTGGGGCGGTAGACCCCCGGCGTCACCCCGGACCTGATCCGGGGTCCATGAACACCGCCGCTCGAGCTGGAGTCGCGGCCGTGCTCATGGATGCCGGGTCAAGCCCGGCATGACGATCCACCCGGCGGACGAGGCGCTTGCGCTCTCCGGAAGCCCCGCTTATGTAGCGCCCCCTGTCTCCCGGGCGGCCTCATGGCCGGATCCGGTCGGGGAGTAGCTCAGCCTGGTAGAGCACTGTCTTCGGGAGGCAGGGGCCGGAGGTTCGAATCCTCTCTCCCCGACCATTTTCTCTTGCGGCAAGCTTAGCGCCCGCTTCGCTTCCCGAGCAGCGGATGCAGCTCGTCCCACAGTTGCTGCTCCAGCGCCTCGAGTTCGATAGGGGTGAGTTCGGGCTGAAAGACCCAAGCCGTGAAGTTGACCGTCGCCGTCGAACCGGCCGCCCAGTCGCGCAGTCGCAGCGCGGCCGTGGCTCGCGATCCGGTGCGTCCGAGATGCTCGCTGATCCGCTTGCGGAGCGAAGTCCGGCTCGTTCCGACATAGAGCGCATCCGCCTCCTCCGGATGGTTTAGGCGGCAGTTGGATAGCGATGTCTCTCGAGGAGTTGCCAGATACGAAAGGAAGGCCTCTTCAAGCCGAGCATATTCAGAGGCGTCCTGCAGCCTGAAGCTATAGAGGATAGGCAGGCGGTTCGTCCGCTCGCTCGACAGCCACGCGACGAAAGTGTCGCAGAAGGCCATGTCAGCCAGCTCATCGAGGCTAAAGGCTTCGGCGAGCTTTGCGGCATGGCCGGGCCGACCTGACCTTGCTAGCGAGCGCCTCGAGAGCCTCGCCGGCGCCGGAGGCGAAGTCGGCCCAGGTCCGGAGGTCGGCGGGCGGCAGACCGATGCTGGGCCGGTGAGTCATCGAAAGCCGCATCGGACCCGCGCGCATTCCCGTCAAGAAAAGCCGGGAGCAGATCGCTGCGTCGACCGGCCGCCGCCGAAACCGGCCTGACACCGCCGCCCCCGCCTGCTAGACGCCCCGCCATGCTCAACCTCAACGCGATCACGGTCCGTCTCGGCGGGCGGACCATCCTTGACGGCGCGACGGCGTCGCTGCCGCCGGGCGGGCGGGTCGGGCTGATCGGGCGGAACGGGGCGGGGAAGTCGACTCTGATGCGGGTCGTCGCCGGGCTGCTCGATCCGGACGGTGGGGCGGCGGAGATGCCGCGGGCGGCGCGGATCGGCTATATCGCCCAGGAGACCCCGGCCGGCGCGGCGACTCCGTTCGAGACGGTGCTCGCCGCCGACGTCGAGCGGGCGCGGCTCCTCCACGAGGCCGAGGAGACCCACGACGCCCACCGGCTCGGCGACATCCACGAAAGGCTGAACGCGATCGGCGCCCATGCCGCCCCGGCCCGGGCGGCGCGGATCCTCGTCGGGCTCGGCTTCGACGAGGCGATGCAGCAAAGGCCGCTCGACAGCTTCTCGGGCGGCTGGCGGATGCGGGTCGCGCTCGCCGCCCTGCTCTTCTCGGCGCCCGACCTCCTGCTCCTCGACGAGCCCTCGAACCATCTCGACCTCGAGGCGACCTTGTGGCTCGAGAATTTCCTCAAGGGCTACCGGGCGACGATGCTGATCGTCAGCCACGAGCGCGACCTCCTCAACAACGTCGCCGACCACATCCTCCACCTCGAGCAGGGCAAGGTCACCCTCTATCCCGGCGGCTATGACGCGTTCGAGACCCAGCGCGCCGAACGGCTCGCCCAGATCGAATCGGCGCGGGCCAACCAGGCGGCGCAGCGCGCCAGGCTGCAGGATTATATCGCCCGCAACAGCGCCCGGGCGAGCACCGCCAAGCAGGCGCAGTCGCGGGTCAAGGCACTGGCCCGGATGGCGCCGATCGCGGCGGTCGCCGAGGATCCGAGCCTCAGCTTCGACTTCCCGAGCCCCGCCGAGCTGAGGCCGCCCCTGGTCCAGCTCGACATGGCCGCGGTCGGCTACGCTCCGGGCGAGCCGGTGCTCTCGCGCCTCGATCTCCGGCTCGACCCCGACGACCGCCTCGCCCTGCTCGGCCGCAACGGCAACGGCAAGACCACGCTGGCCCGGCTGCTCGCCGCCCAGCTTCCGCCGATGGAGGGGGAGATGAGGGCTTCGGGCAAGCTCAAGGTCGGCTATTTCACCCAATATCAGGTCGAGGAGCTGAACGGCGACGAGACCCCGCTCCAGCATATGGCGAGGCTGATGCCGAAGGCGACCCCGGCCGCGGTCCGAGCCCAGCTCGGCCGCTTCGGCTTCTCCGGATTGAAGGCGGTGATGCGGGTCGGCGACATGTCGGGCGGCGAGCGGGCCCGGCTTGCGCTGGCGCTGATCACCCGCGAGGCGCCGCATTTGCTCATCCTCGACGAGCCGACCAACCATCTCGACGTCGACGCCCGCGAGGCCCTCGTCCAGGCGCTGAACGACTATCGCGGCGCCGTCGTCCTGGTCAGCCACGACCGCCACATGCTCGAGCTCACCACCGACCGGCTGGTGCTGGTCGATTCCGGCACGGCGCGCGAATATGCCGGAAGCCTCGACGATTACACCGACCTTATCCTCGGCCGGGGCCAGGACGCCGGCGGCGACCGGCCCGCGGCGAAGCGCAACCGCAAGGACGAGCGCCGGGCCGAGGCCGAGGCGCGCGCCCAGGGCCAGTCGCTGCGCCGCGCCGCTTTGGCCGCCGAAGCGGAGATCGCGAAGCTGGAGGCGCGCAGGACGGAGATCGAGCGCGCCATGTTCGATCCCGCCTCCGCCTCGCCGGACGACGGCAAGCGGACGATGAGCGAGCTGATGAAGCTGCTCGCCGAGACCGGGACCAAGCTCGCCGACGCCGAGCGCCGCTGGCTCGAGGCCTCCGAGGCGATGGAGAAGTCGCGGGCGGCGTGAAACCGCCGCGGCCGTGCTGAGTGCAAGCTCAGGCAAGCAGTGTCGATCGGCACCCGGGGCCGTCGATCGCGACGTGAACTCCGGGCGATCCGGGACGCCCGACGCTCAGAGGCGGTTGGCCGAATAGACGATCATTCGGGCGAGCGCTCCCCATACGCTCCCGTCGAGGTCCTTCAGCAGCAGGTAATTTGGAGCTTCCGAGGCGACCCCCGCCATCTCAACCAAAAAATCGTCGGCGGAGATCTTGTCGAGGCCACGGTACCGGGAAAGAAATTCGAGATAAACTTCTACAAAATCCCGGAATTCCGTGGCCTCGTTGATATGGTCGGATTTTTCATTCAGCATCAAACCAATGGCATCATAACGCTTGGCATCGACCAGTCTTTCAAGCTCCTTGATGTCGATATCGAACGCCATGATTTACCTTCTTCTTCTGCTCCCGGACCGGAATCCGGGCCGCTGACGAAATGGGCCTGCCCGGTTGCGCATGACATCGTTAACCTCGCTGGGAGTAGCATATACGACGTTCACGGGTCTGCCGGCCAGTTGGGCGGCGAGCAGGCGCCGGTTATCGAGCGAGGCCCATCTGCCGTCGGGTCCTCTGAACACCCGGATCGGATCGATGCTTCTTGGATCGAGCCTGCCGCTCCGAAGCTCGCGCACGGTTCCCTCGAGCGTATTGCTGTCCCTGAAATTTCGCGAGACGGTCTCCTGCGTGAAGTCGATGTGGCGCGGGTTCATCAGACGGGATGGACGGGAGCGAATGTCGTCGTTCAGGGTGACTTCGGCCAGGGCCTCCTCACCACGGCCCCGAAGCGTTGTCGCCCGGTCCCTGGCGAGTCGATAGGCCGTCTCCGCGTCCGGCGCGTTTCTGTGGCGGATCTCGTAGTACACGTACTCGGCGAAGTTCGCCATGCGCTCGCCGGGTTCGCCATATTCGCCGTCGGGATCGACCCGATTGACCGGATCGTTCCCGGTATACGCATAGAGATTTACGTCGTCTTCATAGCCG
>DASQJV010000566.1:0-2830 GCA_035630855.1 Allosphingosinicella sp.
TCGAATAGCTGGCGTAGATATTGTTGTTGTCGTCCGGCGTGAAGCTGATCGAGGCACGCGGCGTGAACTGACTGAACGTCTCCGAACCGGTGAAGTTGGAGGTGAGGGCGCCGAGCTGGACCCCGGCGCCGCCGAGCGCAGGCGAAGCGCCGCCGGCCAGATTCTTGCGGATCACCGTCGCCGTCCGCTTGTCCGACGTGTAGCGGCCGCCGAGCGAGAGATGGACCAGGTCGCTGATGTCGTAGGTGAAGTCGGCGAAGCCGGCCCAGGTCTGGGTGTCGACGTCGCCGAAGGTCGAGGCGGTGAAGCCGGGGACTCCGATCAGCGCGCCGGTCGTCGCCAGAACGACGTCGAAGATGTTGTTGGCGTTGGCGTTGAGATAATAGACGCCCATCACCGCGTTGAGCGGGCCGGTGTCGACCAGGATCTGGAATTCGTTGGAGAATTGCCGGTTGCGGTAGATCGCGGGGACGTCGACGTCGGCCGCCGGCAGGGCGTCGAAGTCAATCGGAGTCGCCGAGCGGTCGCGGCGGTAGGCGGTGATGTTGCGAAGGGTGATCGCGTCAGTGACCTCGAAGTCCATGTGGACGGCGCCGCCATAGGCCTTGATCTCTTGTTCCGGTAAGACGAGGCCGCCGCGGGTGTCGTAAACGTCGTCGAGAACCGGCGCTCCCGAGAGCAGGCCCGGGATCAGGCGGTGGCCGCCGCGGGGATTGCTGTTGTCCTTCGTATAGTCGGCGGAGAGGCGGATGGAGACTCCGTCCTGCGGCTCGAGCTCGACCGTCCCGCGCGCGGCCCAGAGGTCGCGATTGTAATTCTCCTGGTCGGTGTTGAGATTGTCGCCGAAGCCCTGACGGGTAAGCCGCGCCACCGACCCGCCGATCTTGATCCCGTCGGCGACCGGAGTGCTCGCCGAGAGGATGAGGTCCGCCTGCCGGTAGGTGCCGAGATTGGCCCGGGCCCGGAAGGTCGGAAGGTCGGAGAGGCGGCGGGTGACATATTTGATCGCTCCGCCGATCGTGTTGCGGCCGTAGAGCGTGCCCTGCGGGCCGCGGAGCACCTCGATCCGCTCGACGTCGTAGATGTCGAGCACCGCCGCCTGCGGGCGGTTGAGGTAGACGTCGTCGAGATAGAGGCCGACTCCGGCCTCGAAGCCGGCGACCGGATCCTGTTGGCCGACTCCGCGGATGAAGGCGGTGAGGGTGGTGTTGGTGCCGCGCGACGTCTCGATGGTGACGTTCGGCGTGGTGTCGGAAAGGTCGGTGATGTCGATCGCGCCCATCCGCTCGAGCGTCTCGCCCGAATAAGCGGTGAC
The DNA here is from genome assembly GCA_035630855.1 of Allosphingosinicella sp. Classification (GTDB taxonomy): domain Bacteria; phylum Pseudomonadota; class Alphaproteobacteria; order Sphingomonadales; family Sphingomonadaceae; genus Allosphingosinicella. The sequence continues at coordinate 1,316 of DASQJV010000566.1, forward strand.
GGCGATCGGGACGTCCTGGAGATTCTCCGCCCGGCGGCGGGCGGTCACGACAATGTCGCTGTCCTCGACGGGGCCCGCGGTGGCGGATTCGTCGAGCGCATCGTTGGCGGCCGCGGCGGCCTCCTCCTCGGTGGCTCCCGGCGTTCCGTCCTGGGCGTAGAGAGGGGCCGGGATGGCAGCGAGTGCGGCGACGGCGGCGCCGAGCCTCAGGGCGGTCAGTGTGCGGCTACGGGTCATGGCGGTGTCTCCTGGCATTTTCAGGCGGTGGTTTCGGTTTGACGGACTGGCGGCAGGCTGGCCGCGAATTCGCGAAGGACGGCGTTGAACAATTCGGGCTGCTCGAGATGCGGCGCGTGGCCGGAGCGGTCGAAGGTGACGGCCCGGGCGCTGGGCAGGGCCGCGACGAGATGGCCGGCGGTGTCGGCGCCGTAGAGATGGCTGTGGGCGCCGTGGACGACGAGCGTCGGCTGCCGGATCGACCGCAGGATGGGCCGGAAATCCTCCTCGACCAGCGATTCCCAGAGCGCGCCGATGGCGGCCGGGTCGTTGGCGGCGAAGTCCTGGGCGGCCCGCTCCGCCTCGGCGCCGGGGGCCGCGAAGATGGCCCGGCCCGCCGCCGCCGCGAAGGACTGGAAATCATCGCGTATCGCCTGGCTTCGAGCTTCGCAGGTCTCGCGCGAGAGACCGAGGTCCCAGTCGCCGTCGTTGAGCACCCGCGGGGTCATGTCGATCACGACCGCTCCGGCGAACCTGTCCGAGGCCGGCCCGGCCAGAACGCGCCACAGAACAGCGGCGCCGAGCGACCAGCCGATGCCGACCGCTCCGCCGAGGTCGAGGTGCCGGGCGAGGCCGGTCACGTCCTCGGCGATCCTGTCGATCGTCGGCGGCACGGGACCGGCCGGGGATCGGCCGTGGCCGCGCAGGTCGACCGCGATCACCCGGAAGGCGTCGGCCAGCTCGCGCTGCCTCTCGAAGAAGGCGGAATGGGCCATCAGCCCGTGCAGAAGCACGAGCGGCCGCCCATCGCCCTCGTCCGAGTAAGCGATCCGAGCGCCGTCCGATGCCGTGTAGTGCTTCAACCCCTCTCCCCCGGGGCCGCTCGCTCCATTTCGCGGAGTCTCGTCTGCGGCTCGACTTCAGCCTTGGTCTAAACTGAAACCTGAGTCAATGTTCAAGTTAGCCTGCCTATGCTTCTCCGCGGCCAGCCGCTAAAGCGCGGCCATGACCGCCGCCGCCATTTCCATCGCCGATCTCGAAAAGACCTATGCGGGCGGCAAGAGGGCGCTCCAGGGGGTCAGCCTCGACGTTCCGCAGGGCGGAATCTTCGGGCTGCTCGGGCCCAACGGCGCCGGCAAGTCGACCCTGATCAACATCCTCGCCGGCCTGGTCAACAAGAGCGGCGGAAGCGTCTCGATCTGGGGTTTCGACATCGAGAAGCATCCGCGCAACGCCAAGGCCTCGATCGGGATCGTCCCCCAGGAGCTGGTCTTCGACCCCTTCTTCACGCCGCGCGAG
>DASQJV010000567.1:0-9511 GCA_035630855.1 Allosphingosinicella sp.
CGGCGTCGGCGTCGTTGGCAAGGAGGATCGAGCCGATCTCGGTCTTGCCTGAATCCTCGGCGAGGGTCAGCGCATCGTCCTGGGCGACCGGCGCGACATTGGCCTGGACGAGGTCGACGAGCTTGAAGACGCCGTCGGAGAATTGGAGGCGCTCGACGCTGACCAGCCGGTCCTCGCCGTCGGGTCGGCCGGAGCGCAGGTCGCGGACGATGATCGCGCCGTTCAGGCCCTGCAGGACCCGGTAGTCGGAGCTCTTGCCCTCGAAGACGGCGGTGTCTTGGCCGTTGCCGCCGTCGATGACGTCGTTGCCGGCGCCGCCCCGGATCGTGTCGCTGCCGTTGCCGCCGTCGATATGGTCGTCGCCGGCGCCGCCGTTGAGGAAATCGTTGCCGTTGTCGCCGAAGAGGCTGTCGGCCGAAGCGGTGCCGTTGAGGGTGTCGGCCTTTTGGGTGCCGTTGAGGATCGCCATTGTCTTTACTCCTTTACAGGCCCCGAGGGGGGCGGATTGGGTCCGGCCCCGCCCGAAAGGGCGGAGCGCTTGTCGATGATCATGGGGGGTGAGGAGAGGCGCTCGCGCGCCGGCGGGTCAGCCGACCCTTGTGCGTATTGGGTTCACGATTTTCCTCTCCACGAACCGTCGGCCGAACTGGCCCGGCGGCGGGAGGGTTAATGCGTCAGCCGTTTTTCCGGGCGATGTCGCGAGCTTGGCGGAAGTGTCTCAATTATGTCCGCCGCTTCAGGCGCGGCGGCCGAGCAGGCGGGTGTAGCGCGCGAGGAGGAACAGGACGGTCGGCCAGAAGCAGGTGTTCCAGACGTCGTGCCAGTTGCGGCCATAATCGGGCCGGGCTCCGGTCGCCCGGGTGTCGATCAGGTCCCAGGCCTCCCCGGCCAGAGCGGCGGCGAGAACGGCGGCGATCGGCACCCAGCTTCCGAGCGGCCGCCGGAAGAGGGCGGCCGCGGCGAGGAAGATTGCGAGGCCGACGTAGATGTGGAGCGCGTCCTTGGGCAGCCCGAGCAGCTGGACGAGCGCGATCTTGGCCTGCTGGAAGCCGCTCAAGCTTCAGACCCGGGCCCGGAAGGGCGTGAAGTCGGTCCCTTCGTCATAGACGTCGACGCCCTCGCGCCGCTTGAGGAAGCCGACCACGGCGTAGGTCGCCGGGGTCAGCGCCGCCTCCCAGGCCACCTTGAGCGCGAACTGGCTCGCCATCACCTTCGCGATCTCCTCGGCGGGCCAGCCGGCCGCCCCGTAGAAGGCGAGCGGGTAGAAGATCGCGCTGTCTATCCCCTGGCCGACGATGGTCGAGCCGATCGTCCGGCTCCACAAATGCCGCCCCTTGGTCAGCAATTTCATCCGCGCCAGAACGTAGGAATTGGCGAACTCGCCGGCCCAGAAGGCGGTCACCGAGGCCAGGACGATCCGAGGCACCTGGCCGAACACCGATTCGTAGGCGGCCTGGCCGGGCCAGTTCGAGGCCGGCGGAAGGGCCACCACCACCCAGCTCATCAGCGCCATGAACAAGGTCGCGACGAAGCCCGCCCAGATGCAGCGCCGCGCCCGGGCGTAGCCGTAGACCTCGGTCAGGACGTCGCCGATCACGTAGGAAAGCGGAAAGAACAAAATCCCCGCCCCGAACGGCCACAGCCCGATCCAGGGCAGGTCGATCTCCGCCCTCTTGCCGGCGCCGAGGACGTTGGAGAGGAGGAGGATGGCGACGAAGGCCGCCATCACCAGGTCGTAATAACGGAAATGCGCGCCCCCGAGCGCCGAGCCCCCGACCGCTTTCACCTTCGCCCCGTCCATGGCCGCGAGGCTAGCGCCGTTCCGTTCGCGGGGAAAGCGCGCTACAGCGCCGGAACGCGCGCCCGTAGCTCAGTTGGATAGAGCACGAGCCTTCTAAGCTTGGGGCCGCAGGTTCGAATCCTGCCGGGCGCGCCAGCCATTGGCCTACATCGCGTCCAATTGCCGCCGAGTGGGCGGGTCGGCGCCGGGCCTGGTGCAGGCGAAGGCGCCCGCCTTGACGGCGGTGTGGAGCAGGGCGCACAGCGGGTCCGGGCCGAGCTGCGACAGGGCCGGAGCGGAGCGGATGCCGAGTTCGGCGAGGCCGGCGAGGAGGGCGGCCTGGAACGCGTCGCCGGCTCCGACCGTGTCGACCATTTCGACGGCGTCGGCGGCGATGTCGATGCGGCCGTGGCGGCGGCTGAACAGGGTGGCGCCGAGCGCGCCCCGGGTGAGGGCGACCAGGACGCAGCGGTCCGACAGCCATCCGGCGGCGACCGAGTCGACGTCGCAGTCCGGGCCGGCGAGCATCCGCACGTCCTCCTCGCTCAGCTTGAGCAGGTTCGTCCGGGCCGCGAAGCCGGCCACGGCCGCTCGCCAGCGCTCCATCGACTTCTCCATCGCCGGCCTGACATTGGGATCGAGCGAGAGCAGGACGTCGCCCGGCGCCCCGCCGAACGAGCGCATCAGGGCCGCGGACGATCGGGGCGCGACGAGCGCGTAGGAGCCGAGATGGAGGCAGGTCGTCCGCGGATCGAGCGGCGAGCCCAGGGCGAGGTCGAGACCGGCCAGCCCCTCGAAGCCGTAGGAGGGCGATCCGTCGCCGGTGAGCGAGACCCGGGCGACGGGCGTCGGCCCCGGCGACGGGCGGAGCGCGCTCATCCCGACGCCCTCCCGCTCGAGCGTCGATCGCAGCAGCGCGCCGTGGGCGTCGCCGGAAATCGCCGTCGCCAGGGCCACCCGGCATCCCAGCCGGGCCAGGCCGATGGCGACATTGTACGGCGAGCCGCCCGGCCGCGCCGAGCCGTCCGGGAAGACGTCGACCAGCGCCTCGCCGGCGACCAGGATCAAGGCAGGCCCGCGGCGGCGTCGGCCTTGAGGATGTCGGCGATCGAGGCGTCGAAATGGGCGTCCATCGCCGCTCCGGCCGCGGCCGGATCGCGGCGCGCGATCGCCTGGGCGAGCGCGCGGTGGCGGTCGATCATCGTGTCGCGCTGGCGCTCGGCGACCCGGGTCCGCCAGGCGGCTGGAACGGCGACCTCCATCAGCGGTCCGAAAGAGGTGACGATCTGGACGAACAGAGCGTTGTGGCTGGCGCGCGCGATCGCCTCGTGGAAGGCGATGTCGTGCCGGGTCATCCGGCCGAGATCCTCGCCGTCGGCGGCCAGAGCCTCGGCCAGCCGGACGATCGTCGAGGCTTCCTCGTCGGAGCGGTGCTCGGCGGCGAGGACCGCGGTGCGAAGCTCGATCGTCCGCCGGACGTCCCAGATCTCCGGAACGGTCACCTGGGCGGTGGAGATGGCGTGATCGAGCGAGGCGGCCATGACCGAGCCGTCGAGCGCGGCCACGCGCGGGCGACGGCCGTTGCCGACGTCGATCAGCTTGAGGGCCGCGAGCGCTCCGAAGGCCTCGCGCATCACCGCCCGGCTGACCCCCATCTCGGCGGCGAAATAGGCTTCGCCGGGAAAGGTGTCGCCGACCCGCAGATGATGGTCGCGGATGTGGCCGGTGACGGCGTGCATCGCGCGCCGGACCAGCGAGCCGCTTTCGGGGACGATCGGAGGCGCCGGGCTCATGCCGCCGCTCCGTACTGGCGGAAGCCCGACGGAGTCACTCCGAAGCGACGGCCGAAGGCGCGCGCGAAGCTCGCATTGTTGAGATAGCCGTTGGCATAGCCGATCGACGAGACCGGCTGATCGGTGGTGAGAAGCATCCGGCTGGCCTGCGCCAGGCGACGCTCGGCCAGCGCCTCGGCGATGGTGCAGCCGAACAGGTCCCTGAACCCGCCGGTCAGCTTGGCACGGTTGAGGCCGCAGTCGCGGGCGATGGTCGCCAGGGTCAGTTTCTCCTGCCAGCGCTCGTCGATGATCCGGCGGGCGGCCATCAGCCGGCCGGTGTCGGCGACCGAGAGCCCTCCCTCGGCGGCCAGCGGGGCCAGCGCGCCTTCGCGAAGCAGCCGGACGGTCTCGCACAGCAATTCGATGCTCTTGGCGAGCCGGTAGACGTTGCGCGACTCGCCGGTCGGCGCGGGGTCGCGCAGAGCCAGAGCGATGGCTCGGAGGTCGCTCGGCAAGTGGTGGCCGAAGCCGTCCCCGAGCCCCGGTTCCGCCCCGCCGAGGCGGCGCCAGGCGTCCTCGGCGACGACGAGGAAGATGGAGTCCGAATCGGGCCGAGGCCGCTCCCCTCCGATGCGGACCGCCGGCCGGACGCCGGGCCCGCCGAGCTCGTAGCTCAGCACGACCGGATCGGCGGGAAGCGGAGCGCTTCCGAACGCGCCTCGGCCGATCAGGGTCGTCATTTCCGGCGACACCTCGATCCATTCGATCGTCCCGGCGGCTCCGGCGCCGGGCAGCTTCTGACCCATATCGTCTTCCCCCTCCGCCCCGTCGCGGGCCGCGGCCGGTGCGCTAGACCTGTCTGATAGGTTCGTCAAGACCTTTCAGATAGGTCACCCGGAACTCTCCGCATCGCCAGCGCGAAGGCGAGGAAGGAAAGGACGCTGGTCGCGACCCCGACGAGGGCGAGCGCCTCCGCCAGATAGGCTTCTCCGCCCATGAAGGCGCTGGCCGCGGCGACGAGGCTCGGAGCGATTCCGAAGCCGATCAGCCCGGCGACGGCGATGAAGGCGCCGATGCACAGCCCGCGAAGCTCGTTGGGCAGAAGCACGGTCAGGGCGACGGCGACGACGAGGCCGGTCAGGGTCCCGCACAGGACGAGCAGCCCGAGCGCGGCGGCGAACAGGCCGATATGGCCGGCGATCGGGAAGAGCGCGGCCGGAATCCCGAGGCCCGCCGCGATCACCGCTCCGAGCAGGATGAAGCCGCGCCGGCCGCTCTTCTGGCCGAGATCGGCCGAGACTCCGCCGAGCACCGCTCCGACGATCCCGGACGAGAAGACGAGCAGGCCCATCCAGCCGGCGAAGTCGCCGGGGCTGAGGCCGTATTCGCGGGACAGGACCGGCGCCGACCAGATGAACGCCGCCGAATCGGCCATGACCACGCTGACCTGCCCGGCGAAGAGCGGCAGAAGGAAGGCCCGGCGCTGCCAGAGCTCGCCGGCCACGACCCGGAAGGGCGCGCCCGGCCCCGCCTCGACCTCCCGCCGCTCGGGCTCGCGGAGCAGGAGCAAAGGCAGGATCAGGGCGGCGCTGATCAAGGCGAGGAGGAGATGGGTCGACCGCCACGGCTCGAGCCCGCCGACGGCCGGCAGTGCGCCCGCCAGGATCCGGCCAAACAGCCAGCCCGGAAGCGCGAAGGCGGCGGCGATCCCGAGCCGCTGGCCGAGCGACACGACGAGGGTGCCTCGCCCGCGCAGGGCCGGGGCGCAATAATCGGCGGTGAGCGACAGAGCGGCGGTCAGCCCGCCGGTCGTGCCGATCGCGGTCAGCATCCGGGCCGCGAACAGGAGAGCGGTGCTGGGGGCGAAAGCCGTAAGGGCGGTGCCCGCCGTCCAGGCGAGGGCCAGCGCGATCAGAAGCCGGACCCGATGGGTCCGGTCGACCGCCACGCCGATCGGGATCGACAGCAGCAGCAGCGGGATGGCCGCGGACAGGCCCTGGACGAGGCCGAGGCTCTGGTCGCTCAGCGCCAGCTCCGCCTTGGCCCCTTCCTGGACGGTGCTGAACGAGCCCATCATGGTGAAGCCGAGCCCGACGGTGACTCCGAGGAGAAGGAGCTTGGGAAGGGCCTTGGCGAAGGAGCCGTCCTCCCCATCGGAAGATGGGGAGGGGGACCGGGCGGAGCCCGGTGGAGGGGTAATTGGCTCGGCCGTGGAGGGCTCGCGCTCGATCCTCTGAATCATCGTCATCTACCCCTCCACCACCCTTCGCATGGTCCCCCTCCCCCCCGCTTCGCGCCGGGGAGGACTACAGACTGAAGATCTTGCCCGGGTTGAACAGATCCTTCGGATCGAGCGCCCGCTTGATCATCCGCATCGTCTCGACCGCGTCGCCGAGCTCCTCGACCAGCCATTGCTGCTTGCCGAGGCCGATGCCGTGCTCGCCGGTGCAGGTTCCGTCCATCGCCAGCGCCCGCTCGACGAGGCGGTGGTTGAGCCGCTTCACCTCCGCTTCCTCCTCGGGCCGGTCCGGATCGATGACGAAGATGACGTGGAAATTGCCGTCGCCGACATGGCCGAGGATCGGGGCCGGGATGTCGCTCGCCGCGAGGTCCTTCTTGGTCTCGGAGATGCACTCGGCGAGCCGGCCGATGGGGACGCAGACGTCGGTCGCCCAGCCGACCGCTCCGGGGCGGAGCGCGACCGCGGCGTAAAAGGCCTCGTGCCGCGCCTTCCACAGCTTCGAGCGCTCCTCCGGCCGGTTGGACCATACGAACTCGCCACCGCCATTGGCCTCGGCGAGACCGGCGACGGTCCCGATCTGCTCGGCGACCCCGGCCGGCGAGCCGTGGAACTCGAAGAAGAGGGTGGTGACCTCGGCATAATCGAGGCCCGAGCGGCGGTTGACCGCGCGCATCTGAACGTCGTCGAGCAGCTCGACCCGGGCCAGCGGCACTCCGAGCTGGATCGACTGGACGACCGTGTCGACCGCGCCCTCCAGAGTCTCGAAGCCGCAAACCGCCGCCGAGATCTGCTCGGGAATGCCGTGAAGCCGAAGCGTCACCTCGGTGACGATGCCGAGCGTCCCTTCCGAGCCGATCAACAGCCGGGTGAGGTCGTAGCCGGCGGCCGACTTGCGCGCCCGCCGGGCGGTGCGGATGTCGCGGCCGTCGGGAGTCACGACCCGGAGCGAGAGGATCGCCTCGCGCATCGTCCCGTAGCGCACCGCGTTGGTCCCCGAGGCCCGGGTCGCCGCCATCCCGCCCAGGGTCGCGTTGGCGCCCGGGTCGATCGGGAAGAACAGCCCCCTGTCGCGCAGATGCTCGTTGAGCTGCTCGCGACGGACCCCGGCCTGGACGGTGCAGTCGAAATCCTCGGGATTGACCTCGAGGATCGCCGCCATCTGAGACATGTCGAGGCTGATCCCGCCGCGGACGGGGGTGATGTGGCCCTCGACCGAGGTGCCGGCGCCGAAGGCGATGATCGGGACATTCTCGTCGACGCACAGCCGGACGATCGCCACCACCTCCTCGGTCGAGGCCGGATAGACGACCGCGTCCGGCAAGGCGGCGGCGAAATGGGTCTCGCTGCTTCCGTGCTGAAGCCGGATCGCCTCGCCGAGCTGGACCCGGTCGCCGACGATCCCGCGCAGCCGATCGGCGAAGCCGTCGGGCAGAGGCGCGGCCACGGTCAGAACTCCAGGCGGGCGCGGATCCCGACCCGGCGCCTGTCGCCGACGATTCCGAGGTCGGAAGCGGGAAGCCCGGCCAGAACCAGGGTCGTCCGCTCGATATAGGATTCGAAATAATCCTCGTTGAATAGATTGTTGGCGAAGACCGACAGTTCGACCGGGCCGTGCCGCCAGGCGATCTGGGCGTTGACCAGGAAATATTCGTCGAGGATTGTCGGGGTGACCTGGTTGAGGGTGGCGGCGACCCGGCTGCCCTTGCCGATCAGTCCGGCGGTGAAGGTCAGCCTGTCGTCGCCGAGGGGAACGACATAGTCGCTGTACAGGCTGAAGTTCCAGTCGGGCTGGAAGGTCAGCCGGTCGGACGCGAGCACCCGGCCGGTCAGCGCGGTATAGGCTCTGGTGTCGGTGAAGCGGGCGTGGAGCCAGGTGAAGCCGCCGCTGATCGTCCAGTGCCGCGCCGGCTTGAATACCCCCTCCAGCTCGAGGCCGTAGGTCTCGACGTCGCCCGAGTTGAGGTCGACGGTGACGAGCCCGCCGGCCGGCGACGGAGCGATCGAGTTGAGGCCGATATAGTCCTTGTAATCGTTGTAGAAGAGGGCGCCCGAGAGCGAGAGCCGGCGGTCGAGCGAGACGAACTTGGTGCCGAGCTCGTAGGTCCAGGCGCTGTCGCCCTTGTAGGTCCGCACCGGCGCCAGCGGCGAGTTGAAGCCGCCGCCGCGATAGCCGCGCGCGACCGAGGCGTAGGACATGACCCGGTCGTTCCAGTGATGGGTGACTGTCACTCGCGGCTCGACCTGGTCGGACTCGATCGATGCGGGCGGGATCGGGACGATGGTTCCGCCGATGACGGCGCCGCCGGTCGCGTCGCGATCCTCATGGTCGTAGCGCAGGCCCGCCGCCACCTCCCACGCCTCGCTCGGGCGCCAGAAGGCGGTTCCGAAGGCGGCATAGGTGTCCGCCTCGGTCGCGCTGACCGCATTGTTGGTGATCCCGAAGGGGACGATCCGGACCTGGTTGGTCGCCGCCGTCGTCTCGCGGCTGTAGAACAGGCCGAACAGGGTGCTGAAGCGGTCGTTCCACTCGCTGTCGAAGCGAAGCTCCGCCGTCCGGGTGCGAAGCTCGTCGGCGCCGGCCAGGCGGACGATGTCGGCGGGCCCGAAATCGCCCTCGCCGTCCGTCGTCTCCCCGTCGCGGGCATCGTAGGCGCCGATCAGCGAGATCCGGGTGCTGATCGAGTCGACCGGCACTTCGAGCCGGGCGTTGACTCCGCGGTAGCGATATTCGACCGTGTTCGGCGTGTTGAACTGGACCTCGCGCGAATAATCGCGCGGGCCGGCGACCCTGGCATAGGGTGTGTTCACCCCTTCGACCCAGTCGTAATAGCCGTTGATCGTCAGGGTGACGTCGCCGCCCGGCCGGGCGCGGATCGTCGCGTTCAGGGTGTCGGTGTTGAGCGGGTTGGCATGGACCCCGATCAGCTCGTTGCGAAGGAAGCCTTCCTGCTCGCGATGCGCCGCCGCGACCCGCACCTGGAGCTTGTCGGTAACGATCGGGCCGCTGATCGAGCCCGAGACGAGCCAGCTGTCGTCGGGGCCGGCATAGCTCGCCATTCCCCTCACCCGAAGCTCGTTCGACGGCTGGCGCGAGATGACGTTGATCGCTCCGCCGAGCGTGTTCTTGCCGTAGAGCGTGCCCTGCGGTCCGCGAAGCACCTCGATCCGCTCGATGTCGACGATCGGGTTGTTCAGATAGGAGGTGTTGGGCTGGTAGATGCCGTCGATGAACAGGCCGACGCCCGGCTGGACCGACTGGACGAGGGTGACCCCGACTCCGCGGATGGCGACGAAGGCGCGGCCGGCGCCGTCGCTGTTGATGTTGAGGCCGGGGGTCAGGACGGCCGCCTCGCGGACCGAGGTGATCCCGCGGTTCTCGAGCGTGTCGCCGGTGACGGCGCTGATCGCCACCGGAACGTCCTGGAGCGATTCCTCGCGCTTGCGGGCGGTGACGACGATGTCGGCATCGGAGACCGGCTCGGCCGCGGAGGCGGCGTCGGCGGCCGTCTCCAGCTCCCGCGCGACACGTTCGGCGGCATCGGCGATGGCGTCGCCCGCGGCGGCATCGGCTTCCGGCGTCTGGGCCAGCGCGGGAGCGGCAACGAACAGAGCGGTACCGGCGAGAAGGGTGGCAATGCGCCGCATAGGTCTGGATCCTCATCCTTAGGGAAAGCCGCGGCCTGAGCGGCCGTCTCGTCGTGACCTGTCTGATAG
>DASQJV010000568.1:0-3798 GCA_035630855.1 Allosphingosinicella sp.
GCTTCGGCCTGATCGGGCTCCTTGTAGACCAGGACCGGCTTGCGCGCCGCCAGCGTCTCGTCCAGCCGCCGCCTCGGCGCGAAGACCGGCGCCGCCTTCAGCGTCTCGTCGCCCGCCTTGGCACGCCCGGCGACGCTGCGCAGCGCGCCGATGAACTGGTCGAGCGAGGCCTTGCTCTCGGTCTCGGTCGGTTCGACCAGCATCGCGCCATGGACGACCAGCGGGAAATACATCGTCATCGGGTGATAGCCCTCGTCGATCAGGCCCTTGGCGAGATCGAGCGTGGAGAGGCCTTCGGCGAAGCCTTTGTCGCTGAACAGGGCTTCGTGCATGCACGGGCCGCTCGCTCCGAATGGCGCGTCGAGCAAATCGTCGAGCTCGCGAAGGACGTAATTGGCGTTGAGCACGGCGTCCTCCGCCACCTGCCTGAGGCCGTCGGCGCCGTGGCTCATGATATAGGCGAGAGCCCGGGTGAACATGCCCATCTGGCCGTGGAAGGCGACCATCCGGCCGAAGCTCGAGCCGTGATGCTCGCCGGCGGTCTCCTCCTCGACGAGGACGAAGTGATCGCCCTGCTTCTCGACGAACGGCAGAGGCGCGAACGGGGTCAGCGCCTCCGAGAAGACGACCGGCCCCGATCCGGGCCCGCCGCCGCCGTGCGGGGTCGAGAAGGTCTTGTGGAGGTTGATGTGCATCGCGTCGATGCCGAGGTCGCCGGGGCGGACCCGGCCGACGATTGCGTTGAAATTGGCGCCGTCGCAATAGACGAGCCCGCCGGCCTCGTGGACGGCCCGGCTGATCTCGGTCATGTCGGGCTCGAACAGCCCGCAGGTGTTGGGGTTGGTGATCATCACCGCGGCGACGTCCGGCCCGAGCCGGGACTTGAGAGCGTCGAGGTCGACCCGCCCGCGCGACGTCGCCGGGATGTTCTCGACCCGGTAGCCGGCGAAGGCGGCGGTGGCGGGGTTGGTGCCGTGGGCGCTTTCCGGAACCAGGATGACCTCGCGGGCGTCGCCCCGGGCCTCGAGCGCGGAGCGGATCGCGAGCAGCCCGCACAATTCGCCATGCGCTCCGGCCTTGGGGCTCATCGCGACGCTGTGCATCCCGGTCAGCGCGACCAGCCAGCCGGCCAGCCGATGGACCAGCTCGAGCGCGCCCTGGACGGTATCGGTCGGCTGGAGCGGATGGATGTCGGCGAAGCCGGGCATCCGCGCCACCTTCTCGTTGAGCCTCGGATTATGCTTCATCGTGCACGAGCCGAGCGGGAAGAGGCCGAGGTCGATCGCATAATTCTGCCGGCTGAGCCGGGTATAATGGCGGACGGCTTCCGGCTCCGACAGGCCCGGAAGGCCGATCGGTCGGCTTCGCTCCAACCCCGCCAGCCTGCTCCCGGGCGAAGGCCGGGGGCCGGCTTCGGCGCCCGACTGGACCCCGGCCTTCGCCGGGGAGCCGAGAGGCTCGAAATCGACCCCGGTCGTCTCCGTATCGCCGATCTCGAACAGCAACGGCTCCTCGAGCATCAGCGCGCGGTTGCCGGTCCAGGTCGAAGTCTCGTTCCCCTCGGCGGATTCGGGCCGGGTCGGGCGTCCCTCGCGGTTCATGCTCATGCCAGGGTCTCCTCGAGCGCGCGGCCCAGCGCGGCGATGTCGTCATAGGTCGTCGTCTCGGTCACCGCGACGACGAGTCCGTTGGCTAAGCTTTCCTCGCCCGGATAGAGCCGGCCCAGCGACACTCCGCCGAGGACGCCCTTCTCCGCCATCGCCCTCACCGCCGGCCGGGCTTCCCTGGGAAGGCGGAGGGTGAATTCGTTGAAGAAGGTGCGATTGACCAGCTCGACGCCCGGCAGCCGGGCCAGCCGTTCGGCCGCCTCGCCCGCCATGAAATGGTTCGCCTCGGCCAGCCGCCTCAGCCCCTTCTCGCCGAGCAGGGTCATGTGCGCCGTCCAGGCGAGCGCGCACAGCACCGAGCTGGTGCAGATGTTCGAGGTCGCCTTCTCGCGGCGGATATGCTGCTCGCGGGTCGACAAGGTGAGGACGAAGCCGCGCTTGCCCTCGGCGTCGACGGTCTGGCCGGTGAGCCGGCCGGGCATCTGCCGGACCAGCTTCTCCGAGCAGGCGAACAGACCGACATAGGGTCCGCCGAAATTCAATCCGACCCCGATCGACTGGCCCTCGCCGACGACGATGTCGGCGCCCATCTCGCCCGGCGAGCGGATCAGCCCCAGCGCCACCGGCTCGGTCACCACCGCGACCAGCAGGGCGCCCTTCTCGTGCGCCCGCTCGGCCAGCGCCGACAGGTCGCCGATCCGGCCGAGGATATCGGGATATTGGACGACGACGCAGCTGGTCTCGCCGTCGATCGAGTCGAGCAGCCGGTCCGTGTCCGTCTCACCCGTCAGCTCGGGAAGCCGGGTCTCCAGGACGTCGCCGGTGAAGCGCGCCATCGTCCGCGCCACCGAGACATAGTGCGGGTGGAGCCCGGAGGAGAGGATCGCCTTGCCCCGGCGGGTGATCCGCCGGGCCATCCCGATCGCCTCCCAGCAGGCGGTCGAGCCGTCGTACATCGAGGCGTTGGCGACGTCGCAGCCGTAGAGCCGCGCCACCTGGGTCTGGAACTCGAACAGGGCCTGGAGAGTGCCCTGAGCGATCTCGGGCTGGTAGGGCGTGTAGCTGGTCAGGAACTCGCCGCGCTGGATGAGGTGGTCGACCGAGGCCGGTATGTGGTGCCGATAGGCTCCGCAGCCGAGGAAGAAGGGCACGTCCCCCGCGACGAGGTTGCGGCGGGCGAGCCGGCCGAGCTCGCGCTCGACCGCCATCTCGCTGAGATGGTCGGGAAGGCCCTCGATCTTTTCGCCCAGCCTGGCCGCTTCGGGGACGTCGACGAACAGATCGTCGATCGAGGAAGCGCCGACCGCTCGGAGCATGTCCTGCCGGTCCGCATCTGCAAGGGGAAGGTATCTCATTCTTTCACTCCGTCATCCCCGCGAAAGCGGGGATCCAGCCAGCGCTGGAGTTGATCTCGAATTCCGCCCGGATTCCCGCTTTCGCGGGAATGACGAGGAGGTTCATTCCGCCGGCTTCCTCATCGTGAAGCGAAGCCGGACATAATCGGCGACCCAGCTTCCGTCGGGCTGCTGGAGCTTCGGCCGGAGCCGCTCCTCGACCGCCGCGGCGACCTCGTCGCGAGCCTCCTCCGGAACCCCGGCGACCTCGAGCCAGCCGGCCCGGAACGTCTTGACCCAGGCCGCCACCCCCGCCGGCAGCGGGGTCGGCCGGGGAATGAGCCGGGCCTGGACGGCGGTGAAGCCGGCGCAGGCGTAGAGCCGGACGAACTCCTCGCAGCTCGGATACCATTGCGGATCGTCGGCCGGCAGAGCGTAGCCGCGCTCGCCGAGCTCGGCCCGGATAGCGCCGCGGAGCGTCGCGATATTGCCCTCGCCGCCCATCTCGCCGGCGAACCGCCCGCCGGGCTTGAGCACCGAGTAGACGCCCGTGGCGACGGCGTCGGGATCCAGCATCCAGTGCAGGGCCGCGTTGGAGAAGGCCGCGTCGAACTGGCCGAAACGGGCCGACTGGCCTTCGAGGTCGAGCGCCTGGGCGTCGGCGACGAAGGCGTCGACCCCCCGCCCCCGGGCCGCCTCGACCATCGCCTCGGAAGCGTCGAGCCCGATCACCCGGGCTCCGGAGTCCATGATCCTCCGGGTCAGGACTCCGTCGCCGCAGCCGAGGTCGAGGATCAGCTCGCCCGGCTGCGGCGCCAGCAGCTCGACCGCCGCCGCTCCGAGCTCCGGGACGAAGG
>DASQJV010000569.1:0-3200 GCA_035630855.1 Allosphingosinicella sp.
ACCGTTCGGGCTGAGCTTGTCGAAGCCCTTCCCTCTCCCTTGAGAGCAAGAAGGAAAGCCCTTCGACAGGCTCGGGGCGAACGGAGGTGGTTGATTCGTCCCCGCCGGGCGTCTCTAGAAACCTCCAATGCCGCTCCCCGACCTCCTCCCCATCCTGATCGACGCCGCGCTCGCCGCCGGAGCCGAGATCGAGCGCATCTATATCGAAGGCTGCGAGGCCGAGGAGAAAGAGGACGGCTCCCCCGTCACCATCGCCGACCGCCATGCCGAGGCGATCATCCTCGAGCGGCTCGCCGCCGCCTTTCCCGACATCCCCGTCCTCGCCGAGGAGGAAGCCGCCGCCGGCCGGATCCCGAAGCTCGGCCGCCTTTTCTTCTGCGTCGACCCGCTCGACGGCACCCGCGGCTTCGTCCAGCGCAGCGGCGAGTTCACCGTCAATATCGGACTGATCGAGGACGGCGCCCCGGTTGCCGGGGTGATCTACGCGCCCGACCCGAAGCTGCTTTATTACGGCGCCCGGGGCGAGGGCGCCTTCCGGGTCCGCCCCGGCGGCGGCGCCGAGCCGATCCGTCCCCGCCCCCGCCCCGCCTCGGGCCTGACCGCGGTCGGAAGCCGCAGCCACGCCTCCCACGGCACCGCCGAGAAGGGCGCCCATCTCGGCATCGCCGAGTTCGTCCCGTCCAGCTCCTCGCTCAAATTCTGCCTGGTCGCGGAAGGAACCGCCGACCTCTATCCGCGCCACGGCACCACCGCCGAATGGGACACCGCCGCCGGCCAGGCCATACTCGAGGCGGCCGGCGGCCGGGTCGTGGCGCTGGACGAGCACGGGCTCGAAACCGGCCCGCTAGGCTACGGCAAGGCGGCCGAGCGCTTCCTCAATCCCGCTTTCATCGCCTGGGGACGCTGAAGCGGGTCAGGTCTCGGCCACGTTGAAGCGCCGGGTGCCGC
This sequence comes from Allosphingosinicella sp., assembly GCA_035630855.1. Lineage (GTDB taxonomy): Bacteria > Pseudomonadota > Alphaproteobacteria > Sphingomonadales > Sphingomonadaceae > Allosphingosinicella. The sequence goes on from DASQJV010000569.1 coordinate 949, forward strand.
CGGCCCGGGCGATGGCCGCCTTCACGTCGGCCCGCTGCTTCAGAGCCTCGCGATCGCGGACGTTGCGGTCGGTCGCGAGCGGCGGCGGGGCGAGCTCGAAAACGCTGAACTGGAGGAGCATCTCCGCCCGCTGCTCCGGATTCTCGAGCCGCCGGATGGCCGACGCCGCTGCGGCCTCAATGTCTCCGAGGCAGAGATGGAGCTCGGTCACCGCGACCGGCGCGTCCTTCTCGTGGGCGACGACATAGTCGACGTCCGCCTTGGCTTCGCCGCCGCGGCCGTCGAGATGGAGGGCGCAGGCGCGGGCCCGCCGGTACAGCATTCTGCCGTAGGGAGAGGCGCCTTGCTCCGCCAGGTCGCGCGTCGCGATCGTCGCCAGGGCGTCCTTGGGCCGTCCGGCACGGATCTGGGCCAGCGCGAGATTGATCAGCTGGCTGACATTGGGGACTCCGTCCTCGCTGGCTTTCGCCCCGTTGCGATAGGCCTGGATCATCTCGTCGGGACGGTTGAGGACTTCGTAGGTCAGGGCCAGCTCGTTCCACCACCAGTTGACTTGGCCGGAATCCTCGGTCTCCGTCAGCTTGTCGAGACGCGGCTCGGCCGACCGGAGCAGGTCCAGGGCTTCCTTCGCTCGGCCGAGCTGGCGCAGATTGTCGGCGGCGGCGATGAGCGGGCGCAGGCGATCCGGTTCCCGGGCCACCCACTCGCGATGGCGGGCGAGCTTCTTCGTCGCGGCGGCCGCGAGGTCCGTGCTCGAGAGATAGCCGCGCATCCGCGGGTCGAGGCTCGCCTTGGCGATTCCCCAGGGGCTGTCCAGGCTGGCGATGACCGGGCCCGCCGCCGCCATGTCGCCCGCCGCCACCCGATCCTCCGCGTACATCGTTCGGAACCCGTCGTTCGAGCCGAACGTCTCCGCCGGGGCGTAAAAATCGCTCGCGAGGAGCTTCAGAACCCGGGTCCGCTGCTCGGCGGCGCCGGCCTCCTTCATCGCGCTCAGAATTTCCCACATCACCGCCATCGGCAGGTCGTTGAGGGCGGCGCCGTGGCCCTGGGTCATCGCCTCGATCGTCGCCGCGAGCTCGGCCCAGCGCTTCTTGTCGAGCTCGGCATAGAGCCGGAAGTACCAGAGCCTCGGCGAGCTTTCGGCGAGGGCGGTGCCGCGAAGGGCGACGTCATAGGCCTTGTCGCTGCGCTTGGCTTCCATGTGGCAATAAGCGAACATCTCGTAGAATGCCGCCGTCAGCTCGCCCGGAAGAGCCCCCTTCCTTCGCTCGACGAAGGGCTCGCCCCGCTTGAGCACCTTGGGGCAGTCGTTCGCCTCGGCGGCGGCGGCGACCTCCGCCGCGGCCTTCATGTCGGCCTTCGTCAGCTCTCCCGTCTGCGCCGCCGAGGGCGCTCCGAGCATCGCCAGTGCCGAAGCGATCGCCGACAATGCCAGCTTTTTCAGTATCCGCCCCAAGCCCGCCTCCCTGCGCCTCGCAGGCTGGCAGGAAACGCCTTCAGCCGCAACTCGTCATCCCGGCGAACCGGTCACAGCCCCCACCAGGGCATGGTCCCCCAATAGGAGGCGACCCGTTCCTGATAGTCGCGGTCGATCGGCCGGTCGGTCTCGTCCAGGGCCATGCTCGGCGCCCGCCCGAGCTGGTCGCGATCGACCGCGACGACATAGCCGTCGCGGTCGACGTCGTAGGTGAGCAATTGCCACGGCAAGGGATGGACGTGGGCGCCGATTCCGAGCCAGCCGCCGGCGGACAGCACCGCATAGGCGACCTGCCCGCTGCGCTTGCCGATCATGACGCTGTGGATCGTCCCGAGCTTCTCGCCCGACGGGCTGTAGACCGCCGTGCCCTCGACCCGCCGCGACGAGACCAGCTCGTGCGCATAATCCGCCACCTGCTCCTCGGGGATCGTCTCCGGGGGCGCCGCATGAGTTTCCTGAACCGCCATGGCCCTTCTCCTCGACCGCTGGAGATGGAACGAAACAGGCGGCTCGCGGGTTCCGGCGAGTTCGGCGCCGCATTTCGTCATTCCGGCGAAATCCGGAATCCATGAACACCACGGTGCAGGCTTTTACGCGACGGTGTTCATGGATCCCGGGTCAAGCCCGGGATGACGATTATCCGAAGCTGTGCTTCACTCCGATCGCCGGGATGACGTGCTTGTTGCGGTGCCTCTGCTCGAACTCGTCCGGGAAGGGCGTGCGGCGGTCCGGGGTGAAGAAGGTGCGCTCGCGCGACGAATGGAAGGTCGAG
>DASQJV010000570.1:0-4642 GCA_035630855.1 Allosphingosinicella sp.
ACGATCAGCCTGTTGCCCTCGATCCGGAAGGCGCCGCCGGTGGAATCGGCGAGCAGAGCGTAGGTCTTGGCGCTGTTGACTCCGCCATTGTCCGACAGCGTCGCGACCGCGTAATTGCCGATGGCCGTTTCCGACACGCTCGCCGGCGACAGCGCGATGTCGGTCGCGGTGCCGGCATAGGGCGTGAACAATTGGGCCTTGACGTCGGGATAGGGGGAGTCGTCGGTCGCGGCCTGCCAGACGACGACGAGGGTGCCGGAGGCGAGGGCGGCGACCTGGGACAGCTCCTGCCCGCCCTGGGTGACCGGGTCGACGAGGAACTGGGTGCCGACCTTCTCCCCAGCGGAGTCGAACAGCTGCGCCATGATCCCGTAGGCTTCCCAGTCGCGACCGACGCCGCTCAGGTCGGTCCAGGTGACGACGAAGCCGCCGCCCGGCATGTCGTCGATTCCGATATCGCCCTGAAAGCCGCGGATGATCGAATTGACCTGGAAGGCCGGCCCGAGCGCTGCGCCGCTGCCGTCGAAGATGCGGGCCCTGACGCCGCCCAAGGTGCCGTCGTTCGCCCCGTCATCCTCCCCCCAGCCGACGACGAAGCCGCCGCCCGACAGCGCGGTCACGACAGGCGACGAAGCGCCGCTGTCGACCGTGAATTCGCCGCCGACCTTGGCGCCGTCGGCCGCGAAGAGTTGTCCGACCACGCCTGAGGCGGCCCACGAGTACCAGGTCGCGACCCAGCCGCCCGATGCCAACGCCGTGATCGAGGGCGTAAGGCTCGGCGTGATCGCGGTATCGATCCTGAACTCGCTGCCGACGGCCGCGCCGGTCGCGCTGAACGCCCTGGCGAAGATGTGATCGCCATTGCCGGGATCCGACCGGCCCCAGGCCACGATGACCGTACCGTCGGCCAGCACCGTCGCCGAGGCGTGCGAATTTGTTTGGGCGGAATTGGGGACGGCAGCGGCGACGACCAGCTCGCCGCCGACCTTTGCCCCCGAGGAGTCGAATATCTGCGCCTTGAGGGTGTTACTCACCGTCCGGAAGACGGCCACGAAGCCTCCGTCGGGCGTCATCGCGACGCTTTCCACGGTCTGGTGGCCGCCGGTCGCGGTGTTGACCAGGAATTGGCCGCCGACCTTGCCGCCCGCCGAGTCGAATATCTGCGCCTTGACCGCGAAGCCGCTGGTGTCGCCGCCGGTCAGGCTCTCGTCGGTCCAGAGGACGACGTAGCCGCCGGTGCTCAGGCGGGTGATCTTCGGGTTCATCTGCCGGTACTGGGTAACGGTGTTGACAAGGGTTTCGTCGCCCGAGCGAGCGTAAAGTTGCATATTCTGGAAATTCCCCTCGGGCGCGCCCTTGAATGGCGAGCCTGCTGCTAAGTCACTGACATAAGTCCATAATGGACGCAAGTTGATCGACCGGGGAAGAGCTCCCCTCTCCTTCCCTCGCCCCGCCGGGGAGAGGGATTCGCAAGCGCGTCAGCCCCCTGAATGGCGAAACTCCTAGAGGAAGAAGTCGCCCGCCCCGAGCGGAGCCTGCCCCTGCAGGGTCAGCGCGATGACCAGATCGGCGACGCCGTCGCCGTTGACGTCGCCTTCGACGTACCAGGTCCCGCTCTGCTCGTAGGCGCGGAGCTCGCCGGCGGTGCCGCTGAACGCGTTCGAGCCGATCCAGGCGAAGCCCTGGTCGCCGGCGGCGACGCTGTCCGCATCGACCCTGGTGAGGTCGATCTTGTCGGTGCCTGGCGTGAAGTCGAGGATATGGTCCATCGAGCCGGAATTGGAATCCGCCGTCGAATCGAAGCGGAAGATGTCCGCTCCGCCGTTGCCGGTGAGCTGGTCGGCGCCGAGATTGCCATGGATGAGGTCGGCGAGCGCACCGCCCTTCAGCGTGTCGTCGGCCCGGCCGCCGAACAGGCGCAGGAAGCCGTCCGCCTCCTGGCTGGCGTCGAGGATCATGGTCTCGGTCGCCATGAGGAGAGCCCCCGACACGGTCAGCGTCTCGCCCGGCTTCACGATCGCGTTAGAGAGGGTGAGGTTGTAGTCGAACTCGGTCCCCCCGCCGCGGGCGTAGCGCTCGTCCGTGGCCGAGGTCAGGGTCAAATTCTCGATGTTAGTGAACAGCCCGGTGTAGCCCGGCGCGTTGAAGTCGATCGTGTAGTTGCCGCGAAGGAACATGCCATCATAGCCGGCGCCGCCGTTGACCGTGTCGCCGGTCGCGAACCGCTCCTCGGCGTAGAAGAAGATGTCGTTGCCGAGGCCTCCGGTCAGCGTATCGACCCCCTTGCCGCCGTAGACGACGAACTTGGCGTCGGTCTCCGCCGAGCCGTCGAAGGTGAAGTCCTCGCCCTCGAGCAGGGCGGCGCCGTTGATCCTGGCCTGGACCCCGGCGGCGAAGTTGGCATCGTTGACCGTCAGGATATAGTCGTAGCGGTTGGTCCCCGGCTCGCCGAACGCGGTGTTCGAGCCGGCGAGGATCGAGACGTTCTCGATCTGGGTGACGTTGGCGGACAGCGCCAGCGAGCCGTAGGGCCCCTGGAGAACGAGCGTGTCGGTGCCGGCGCCGCCGGTGACGACGTCCGCCGCCGTCAGAGCCGCTCCGAAGAAGATGTTGTCGTCGCCGCCTCCGGCCAGCACATTGTCGTCGCCGCCGTCGTAGAGGCGGAGGACGTCGTTGCCGCCGCCGCCCGAGATGAGATTGTTGCCGGCATTGCCGCGGAAATCGTGAGGGGCGTCGTCGACCGAGTAGAGATTCTCGACATTGGGCCGGGAGAGCAGGCTGTAAGTGAGCAGCGAGGTGCGGATCTCGTCCGTGCCTTCGCCGGCATTCTCGGTCACCGTGTCGCCGGCATTGTCGACATAATAAATGTCGTCGCCGGTGCCGCCGATCATCGTGTCGGCGCCGGCGCCGCCCATCAGGACGTCGTTGCCGGCGCCGCTTTCGAACCGGTTGGCGCCGCTCGAGCCGATCAGCCAGTCGTTGCCGACAGTGCCTTTGACGAGCTCGATTCCGAAGAGCGTGTCGATAGATCCGAACGTGTCGCGCGCCGTTCCCGCCGCGAGCAGGGTCCCGCCGAAATTCTGGGCCTCGCCGCTGAGGTTGACGAGGACCCCGGCGCCGCCGGTCTCGAGATCGTAGGCGGCCCAGTCGTCGGAATCGTCGGTGCTGCCCTGATAGCCGCCGTAGAGCGTGTCGCTGCCAGCGCCGCCGGTGAGCTGGTCGATTCCGCCGCCTCCGACGAGCAAGTCGTTGCCGCCGCCGCCGCGGATGACGTTGGCGATGCCGTTGCCGCTCAGCGACTGACCGCTGTCGGCGGTGCCGGTGAGGTTCTCTATCCCGTTCGAGCCCAGAGCGTAGCTGGCAAGGCCGGTGCGGATCTCGTCGGTGCCGGTCTCGTCGAGGACGCTGTCGCCGGCGGAGTCGACGACGAAGACGTCGTTGCCGGGGCCGCCCGTCATCGAATCCATGCCGGCGCCGCCGTCGAGATAATCGTCGCCGGCGTCGCCGGTCAGCGAATCGCTTCCGTCGCCGCCTTCGATCGTGTCGTTGCCGCCCCAGCCCTCCAACCGGTCGTTGGCGGAGCTTCCGAGGAAGAAGTCGTTGCCGTCGGCGCCGCGGACCTGCTCGATCCCGATCAGCGTGTCGATCGTCCCGAACGTGTCGCGGGCGGTGTTCGAGGCGAGCAGCACTCCGCCGACCGTGGCGGCGGAAGCGCTGAGGTTGACGGCGATCCCGCCCGTCCCCGTCTCGCGGGCGTAGACGACCCAGTCGAGCGTGTCGCCGCCGCCGTCGAGAATGTCGGCGCCGGCTCCGCCGGTGAGCTCGTCGAAGCCGCCGGCGCCGGTCAGGGTGTCGTTGCCGGCCCCGCCCTCGAACTTGTCGACGCCCGAGCCGCCGAGCATATGGTCGTCGCCCGACGCGCCGCTGATCCTCTCCATGCCGATGAGCGCGTCGGTGTTTCCGAACGTGTCGCGCGCCGTGCTCGGATCGAGCAGAACGCCGCCGACCGTCGTCTGGCTGTCGCTGAGGTTGACGAAAACGGCGCCGCCGCCCGTCTCGAGGTCGTAGCGCACCCAGTCGATGCCGCTGCTTCCGCCGGTGAGGATATCGTTGCCCTCGCCGCCGACGAACTGGTCGCCGTCGTTCGCGAAGGCGAAGACCGAGCCGTTGCCGGTGATCGCGTCGTCGCCCGAGCCGCCTTCGAGCCGGTCGTTGTAGCTGCTTCCGGTGATGACGTCGTCGCCGGTGCCGCCGAGCGCGACGTAGCGATTGAGCCCGGTGCTGCCGGCCCCGCTCATGTTGATGACGTCGTTGCCGCTGCCGGCATCCGCGCTGAACTGCACGCCGCTGCCGCCGCCGCCGTCGACGTAGATCTCGTCATTGCCTGCGCCGGTGCTGATCGAGCCGCCGAAGCCGAGGTTGAGCCGGACGATATCGACCTCGTCGCCCAGCGCGATGCTGGCGTTGTTGCCGTAGAATTTGGCGGTGACCTCGAGCCGTTCGATCGACGTCCACCACACGATCCAGTTGCTGCCGAGGCCGTTGCGCACGCTGAACGAGCCGTCCAGGCCGGTGGCGCTGAGGTTGTTGAAATAGGAATAGCCGGTGTCGACGATCAGCGTGTCGAAGCCGCTTCCGCCGC
>DASQJV010000571.1:0-7663 GCA_035630855.1 Allosphingosinicella sp.
TTCCGAGGCTGGTCAGCTCGCGGACGCTGTGCTGCGTCGGCTTGGTCTTGAGCTCGCCGGCGGCGGCGATGTAGGGCACCAGGGTGGTGTGGATCGAGAGGCACTGGCCGCGCCCCCCCTCCCCGTTGGCGCAATCGTTGCGGAACTGGCGGATCGCCTCGATGAAGGGCAGGCTCTCGATGTCGCCGCCCGTGCCGCCGATCTCGCAGATCAGGAAGTCGAGGTCGCCCTCGAGGTCGGCGGCGATGAACTCCTTGATCGCGTTGGTGACGTGGGGGACGACCTGGACGGTGGCTCCGAGATAGTCGCCGCGGCGCTCGCGGGCGATGATGCCCTGGTAGATCCGGCCCGAGGTGACGTTGTCGGCCTGGCGTGCGGGGACTCCGGTGAAGCGCTCGTAATGCCCCAGGTCGAGGTCGGTCTCGGCGCCGTCGTCGGTGACGTAGACCTCGCCATGCTGGTAGGGCGACATCGTCCCCGGATCGACGTTCAGATAGGGATCGAGCTTGCGGATGCGGACCTTGTAGCCGCGCGCCTGGAGGAGGGCCGCGAGGGCCGCGGCCATCAGGCCCTTGCCGAGCGAGGAGACCACGCCGCCGGTGATGAAAATGAACCGCGCCATGGGAATCACCGGATAGAGAAGCGGGGTGCGGAAGGGCAAGGGCGCGAATCGGAAATTTTCGTCATTCCGGCGAAAGCCCGGGATGACGGCTTCGGGGTCCACCCATCGCTTTCGCGGGAGTGACGGGCGGCGGGTCACCGGCTAAGGGCCGGCGCCATGCGGGTGGCGATCGTCGGGGCGGGATATTCGGGGACGATCGCGGCGGTGGAGATCGCCCGGGCGGCGCCCGGCGCCCGGATCGCCCTGATCGAGAAGAGCGGCCATTTCGCCCGCGGCGCGGCCTACGGCACGATTTCGCCCGGCCACCTGCTCAACGTCCGGGCGCGCAACATGAGCGCCCTCGCCGGCGAGCCGATGCATTTCGCGGCCTGGGCGGCGGGCGAGGGCTTCGCGCCCGACGATTATGTGCCGAGGCGCGACTATCGGCGCTACCTCGCCGCTTTGCTCGACGGAGCGCCGGAGGTGGAGAGGCTGACCGGCGAGGCGGTCGCGATCGAGGACAAGGGCGTCCGGCTCGCTTCGGGCGAGCTGGTCGAGTGCGGGGCGGCGGTGCTTGCCGGCGGCAATTACCCGTCGCGGCTCCCGGCGGCCTTCGGGCCTGGGGCGATCCACGATCCCTGGGGGCCGGAAGGCGCCGCCAGGCTGGCCGGGGCGGCGGCGCTCGGCGGCGACCTGCTCCTCGTCGGAACCGGGCTGACCATGGTCGACATGGCGGTCAGCCTCGAGGAAGCGGGCTTCGCGGGGCGGATCCTCGCCGTCTCCCGCCGCGGCCTAGTGCCCCGGGCCCATCTCTCGCCGGCCGCGGACCCGCTCGACTGGGCGCCGCCGGAGCGGCTCGCTTCGCTGGTCCGGGCGGTGCGCGGGCGGCAGCCTTGGCGAGCCTCGGTCGACGGGCTGAGGCCGCACAGCATCGCCTTGTGGCAGGGCCTGACCGACGAGGAGCGAAGGCGCTTCCTCCGCCATCTGAGGCCCTGGTGGGACGTCCACCGGCACCGGATCGCGCCGCGCGTCGCGGCCCGGATCGAGGCGATGCGCTCGTCCGGCCGGCTCGAGGTGGCGGCCGGCCGGATCGCCGGGGTCGAGGGGGAAGAGGTGACGATCGCCCGGCGCGGCGGCGGCGAGCTTCGCCGGCGCTTCGACGCGGTCGTCAACTGCACCGGGCCGGAAGGCGATATCCGGCGGGTGGGAGATCCGCTGATCCGGAGCCTGCTGGCGAGCGGTCGGGGCCGGCCGGACCGGCTCGGGCTCGGCCTCGACGTCGATTCGCGGTCGCGGGTCGTCGGGAGCGGCCCCTCCCCTGCCCTCTACGCGCTCGGCCCTTTGACCAAAGGCGCCTTCTGGGAGATCGTCGCGGTGCCCGACATTCGCGGCCAGGCGGCCGGAGTGGCGAGAACTATCGCCGGGCCCTGATCACTGGCCGGCCGGGACCGAGCCGTTGCCGGCGGCGGCGGGGGCCTTGGTGACCGGGACCGCGGGCGGAATCGCCAGCGGATCGGTGGAGGGCGCGATCGGCGCGTTGCGCGGCGGCACCTTGGACAAGGACGGATCGATCTTCATCGGCGCCCGCTCGATGCTGGCGAGGCCGGCCAGCGCGATCGAGAGGACGACGAACAAGGTGGCGAGGACCGCCGTCGCCCGGGTCAGGAAATCGGCCGCTCCGCGCGCCGACATCAGCCCCGACGGGCTTCCGCCGACTCCGAGCCCGCCGCCCTCCGAACGCTGCATCAGGATCACCGCGACCATCGACGCGGCGACAAGCGACTGGAGAATCAGGAGGAAGGTGAACATGGGGAAGGCCTCGGATGTGGGTTCGTCACGCCGGCGCAGGCTGGCATCCCAGGGAGAGTTCTCGCTGGGGCCCCAGCCTTCGCCGGGGCGACGGGTCGGGCGCGACTTAGGCGATCACGCGTCCCTCTTCAACTCCTCGCCGCCGCCTCGACGATCGGAACGAACTGGGCGGCGGTCAGGCTGGCTCCGCCGACGAGGGCGCCGTCGACATTCTCCACCGCGAACAGCTCGGCCGCGTTGCCGGAATTGACCGAGCCGCCGTAGAGGATCCGGATCCGCCCGCCGGCCTCGCCGAAGCGAGCGACGAGCGCCTCGCGGATGGCGGCGTGGATCTCGGCGACGTCGGCCGGGGTGGCGGTCCGGCCGGTCCCGATCGCCCAGATCGGCTCGTAGGCGACGACCAGCTCGGCCTCGCCGCCGAGCTCGGGGATCGAGCCGGCGAGCTGGGACGAAACCCGCTCGACCGCCCGGCCGGCCTCGCGCTCCGCCTCGCTCTCGCCGACGCAGACGATTGCCTGCAGGCCGTGGCGGAGCGCCGCCTCCGCCTTGGCGCGGACGACGGGATCGCTTTCACCCTGCTCGGCCCGGCGCTCGCTGTGGCCGACGATGGCGAGCCGGGCTCCGGCTTCCTTCAGCATCGGCGCCGAGACGTTGCCGGTATGGGCGCCCTGGTCCTGCGAATGGCAGTCCTGAGCTCCGATCGCCAGCCCGCCGGCGCGAGGGACGGCGAGCGGGATCAGGGTGAAGGGCGGGCAGATGGCGACGTCCACGCCCGGCGCCTCGCGGGCGGCGGCGGCGATCGCTGCGAGCTCGGCGAGTGCGGCCCGGCCGCCGTTCATCTTCCAATTGCCGGCGACGAGCTTGCGGCGGACGTTCATCATGGGCCTTCCGATGGTGGAGCGGGGGGCGCCTAGCATCCCCGGCCGGCCAGTGCCAAGCTTGCCCGCGCCCGGCGGCGCTTCTATGACCCCGGCAAACCACCGCAGGACCCACCCCAAGATGCTCTCCATTTTCCGCCGCGGCTTCATGGCGAAGATCATGCTGGCCATACTCGCCATCGGCCTCATCGCGATCGTCATCACCGGCTTTGGAACCAGCGGCATGGGCGGGCTGGGCGGGCTCGGCGGTCTGAGCGGGACCACCGTCGCCAGGGTCGGGGGCGAGCAGCTGACCTCGACCCGGCTGAGCGACGAGACCCAGCGCCAGCTGAGCCGGCTTCGGGCCCAGCAGCCCGAGCTCGACATGGCGGCCTTCATCCGCGAGGGCGCGCTCGAGGAGGTGCTCGAGCAGCTGATCGACCTCACCGCGAGCGCGATCTTCGGCCGCGGGCAGGGCCTGGGCGTGTCGAAGCAGATGATCGACCGCGACATCGCCTCGATCGAGCAGTTCCACGACCTCACCGGCCGCTTCGACGACGCCACCTTCCGGGCCGTCCTTCGCCAGGAGAATCTGACCGAGCAGCAGGTCCGCGACGATTTCGCCACCCGGCTGATCCAGCGCCAGCTGCTGATCGGCCCGACCGATCGCCGGGCCTATGTGCCGGCGGCCGTCGCCAACCAATATGCCTCGCTCCTTCTCGAAGTGAGGAGCGGCGTCGTCGGAGCGGTGCCCTCCGCGGCGATGGGCGCCGGAGCCGAGCCGAGCGAGGCCGAGATCGCCGCTTTCTACCGCAGCAGCCGGGCCCGCTACACCATCCCCGAGCGTCGGGTGCTTCGCTACGCCGTCTTCGGGCCGGAAAGCGTCGCCGCCCAGTCGCAGGCGACCGAAGCCGAGATCCAGGGCGTCTACCGCTCCGACCCTTCCTATGCCGCCCGCGAGACCCGCCGCCTGTCGCAGGTCATCCTTCCCGAGGCCCAGGCCAGGGCCGTCGCCCAGAAGGTGGCCGCCGGGACCCCCTTCGCCGCCGCCGCCGCCCAGGCCGGCCGGAGCGCCGCCGACATCGCCCTCGGGGTCAACGGCCGCGAGGAATATGCCGGCAAGAGCTCGCCGCAGGTGGCCGCCGCCGTGTTCGCCGCCGCCAAGGGCGCGACGGTCGGTCCGATCCGCGGGCCGTTCGGCTGGCATGTCGTCAAGGTCGAGGACGTGATCGTCTCGGCGGCCAGGCCGCTCGCCTCGGTCCGGGCGGAGATCGCCGCCCAGATCCAGCAGCGCAAGGCGCAGAACGCGGTCAACGAGCTCGCCTCGAGGATCGAGGATCTGGTCAGCCGCGACTCCAGCTTCGACGAGATCGTCAAATCCCAGAAGCTGGCGGTGAAGGAGACGGCTCCGGTCACCGCGAGCGGGGCCGCTCCCGACACGCCCGGCTGGCAGGCGCCGCCGGAGCTCCAGCCGATGCTCGAAGGCGCCTTCGCGGTCGAGCCCGGCGACGACCCGTCGGTCGAGACCATCGAGGACAATAAGCGCTACGCGCTCGTCGCCGTCACCCGCGCCATCCCGGCCGCGGCGCCGCCGCTGGCCGCGATCCGCGACCGGGTGAAGGCCGACCTGATCGTCCGCCGGGCCTCGGAGCGGGCTCGGGCGGTGGCGAGCTCGATCGTCGCCCGGATCAACGGCGGCGCGACTCCGGCCGCGGCCTTCGCCCAGGCGCAGGTCAAGCTTCCGCCGCTTCAGCCCCTCACCGCCAGCCGGCGCGACGTCGCCCGCGCCAACGCCCAGGTGCCGCCGCCTCTGGCGATGATGTTCAGCCTGCCGCGGGGCAAGGCCCGGCTCCTCCCGGCCCCCGACGGCCGCGGCTGGTTCGTCGTCTATCTCGACAAGATCGTCCCCGGCGACGCCAGCAAGGAGCCCGGCCTGATCCAGGCGGTGCGCAGCCAGTTCTCCTCGATCATCGGCGAGGAATATGCCCGCCAGTTCACCGCCGCGATGCGGGCCGGGATGAAGATCGAGCGCAACGACGAGGCCCTGCGCAAGCTGAAGAGCGACTTGTCGGGGCCCGGCGCGGCCCAGTGACGGGAGCGTCCGACGGGCCGGGCCGGTGATCCTCGTCCTCGACAATTACGACAGCTTCACCTGGAACATCGTCCATTACCTTCGCGAGCTCGGGGCCGAGGTCCGGGTCGAGCGCAACGACGCCCTGACCGCCGCCGAGGCGCTCGCCACCGGCGCGTCGGCCTTCCTCATATCGCCCGGGCCCGGACGCCCCGAGGCCGCCGGGGCCTCGCTCGATCTGGTCGCCGCCTGCGCCGAGGCGCGGCTGCCCCTGCTCGGGATCTGCCTCGGCCACCAGGCCGCGGCGATGCATTTCGGCGCCCGGGTCGTCCGGGCCGACTCGGTCATGCACGGCAAGACCTCGGCCGTCCGCCACGACGGAACCGGCCTGTTCGAGGGGCTGGCCTCGCCGCTCACCGCCGCCCGCTATCATTCGCTGACGGTGGCGCCCGAGAGCCTTCCGCTCTGCCTCGCCGCCAATGCGATGGCCGAGGACGGCACCGTCCAGGGCCTCCGCCACCGCGAGCTTCCGATCCACTCGGTCCAGTTCCATCCGGAGAGCGTGGCGAGCCGGGAGGGCCATCGCCTGCTGGGAAATTTCATCGAAATCGCGGAACGTTCCGCCGGCGCTTGACAGCCCCCGTAACGTTCCCTACACGTTCCGCGTTCGTTTCCGCAGGGGACCCGATATGCTGACGCGCAAGCAGAGTGAGCTACTGACCTATATCCAGGCCCGCCTCGCCGAAAGCGGAGTCTCGCCTTCGTTCGAGGAGATGAAGGAGGCTCTGGCGCTCAAGTCCAAGTCGGGAGTGCACCGGCTGATCTCGGCGCTCGAGGAGCGCGGCTTCATCCGCCGGCTGCCCAACCGGGCCCGGGCGCTCGAGATCCTCCGGATGCCCGAGGGCCAGGCCGGCGGCTCGCAGTCCAGGACCTCGGCGACGTCGCTCCAGGCCGCCAACGACGTCATCGACCTTCCGCTCCACGGCCGGATCGCCGCCGGAGTGCCGATCGAGGCGCTCGAGGGCCAGACCAGCCTTCCGGTCCCGGCCGCCCTGCTCGGCCCCGGCGAGCATTATGCGCTCGAGGTCGCCGGCGATTCGATGGTCGAGGAAGGCATTCTCGACGGCGACTATGCCCTCATCCGCAAGACCGACATGGCCCGCGACGGCGAGATCGTGGTGGCGCTGATCGACGACAATGAGGCGACCCTCAAGACCTACCGCAAGGAAGGCCAGATGGTCCGACTCGATCCCGCCAACCGCCGCTACGACCCGCAGCGCTACCGGCCCGAGCAGGTCCGCATCCAGGGCCGCCTTGCCGGATTGCTCCGGCGCTATTGACGCTGAAACCCCTCTCCCTTCAGGGGAGAGGGACAGCCGCGAAGCGGCAGGGTGAGGGCACGACGGGCGAGGGTATAGGCCCTCACCCTCCCATTCCCTGGAGCGAGAGGGGAAGAAGGAGCAACGCGATGGCGCGCCTCAATTATGTCGAGCTTCCGGTCGCCGACACCGGCGCCGCCAGGGCCTTTTACGAATCCGCTTTCGGCTGGAGCCTGACCGGTTTCGGCCCGACCTACGCCGCGACGACGACCGGCGACACCGATATCGGCCTGCAGGGCGATCCGGCGGAGGCGACCGGGGCCCCGCTCCCGGTGATCGACGTCGACGACCTCGAATCGGCCCTCGCCGCCGTCGAGGCCGCGGGCGGCCGGATCGTCCGACCCATTTTCGCCTTCCCGGGCGGCCGCCGCTTCCACTTCCTCGATCCCTCCGGCAACGAGCTTGCGGCGGTGACCGGGGACCCTTGAGTCGAAGCCGACGGTTCGGATGGCATGTGCAAGTTTCGCAAGCTTCATCGGGCACGGGCCGGCGAAAGCGGCCCGCTCCCCGGCGAAGGCCTGGGCCCGGCGGCACGGCGAGCCTGGGTGCCGGCTTTCGCCGGATGCGAGCGGCCGCGCCGGCTCGCAGTTGCATTCCGCCGCCGCCGCCCCTAGATGGCCCGTCTGCCGACAGGCGCGGACGCATAGCTCAGTTGGTAGAGCAGCTGACTCTTAATCAGCGGGTCCCAGGTTCGAGCCCTGGTGCGTCCACCACCTTTTCAAGCGCTTGGCGCCCTCCCCCTTGTCAAAGCGTTTTCGCGGCCGAACCGATCCGCTGCTCGCGGGAGACGGAGCGAGGGTAAGGCCAGCTCTCGCCTCCACGATCCACGGGCGCGCGATCCGTAGTGGCGCGTCCGAAAGTGTACGTAGCGAACCCGCGAGCCGGGCACTCCCAAGCTATGGTCAGGTGCGCATCGCGAGCATATGCCGCAATATCCGGCGTCGGC
>DASQJV010000572.1:0-2167 GCA_035630855.1 Allosphingosinicella sp.
GCGGTCCGAGCTCTCGATATAATAATCGAAGCTCAGCTCATCGAGGTCGCCGAGCGTCATGATCTGGTCGGCGTCGTGCTGGACGTTGACGCGGAGACGGCCGTTGCTGCTGTCGGTGACGAGGTGGAGCGACTCGCCGCCGCCCGGCGCCGAATCGATCGTGATCGATCCCGCGCGGACCTCGGTGTTGAGCTTGGAGCCGTCGGCGAGGGTCGTCTGCGGAGTGGCCTGGTCGACCGCGGTGTGATTGACGTGCTCGATACCGGCGACCCGGATCGTGTAGATCCCGTCCGACATGGCGTCGTCGGCATGCTTGAGATGGCCGAGGCCCTTGCCGTTGCCGTGCTGGACATGGCCCTTGCCCTGCCCCGGATGCTCCTCAACGATGTAGCTGGTGATCGCCATTCCCGATTCCTTTTCTGGTCGTTTCTCACGGACGGCCGGCGCGCCTCCCCCCTCAGGCTGCGAGTCGCGGCGCCGGAAACTGATCATCCGGGCCGGAAATGTCCATTCCGGACGTATCGTCCGTTCCGAAACGGGACTCCGGTTGCCGGTGGAGGAGGCTGCCCTTAGGAAAGGCCATCGCCGGGAACCGACAATCGATGATCCGCCTCACCCTCCGAGCCCTGGCGATGACCGCGGCCCTGCTGGTCTGCCTGCCGCTCCATTATCTGTGGAGGCTGTTCGGGCGCCGCTCGCCCTGGCCCCGCCGCTTCCTCGGCTGGGTGGCCCGGGCCGCGGGGATGCGGGTCCAGGTGGTCGGAGTGCCGCTGGAGAGCGACGTCCTGTTCCTCGCCAATCACCTCAGCTGGCTCGACATACTCGTTCTGGCCGGAGCGAGCGGGACCGCCTTCGTCGCCAAGGCGGAGGTTGCCGACACTCCGGTGGTGGGCTGGCTGGCCAACCTCAACAACACCGTCTTCGTGGCCCGCGCCGAGCGGTCGGCGGTGCGCGGGCAGGCCGACTCGCTCCGCACCGCTTTGGCGAGCGGGCAGCCGGTCGCCCTGTTCCCGGAAGGCACGACCGACGGCGGGCCCGACATCCTCCCGTTCCGCGCCAGCCTGCTCGCCGCGCTCTTCCCGCCGCTGCCGCGGGTCATGGTCCAGCCGGTCGCCCTGGATTACGGGGCGGCCGCTCACGACCTCGCCTGGATCGGGGACGAAACCGGCCTCGCCAACGTCCGCAAGGTGCTGGCGCGACGCGGCACGACTCCCGTCACCGTCCAGTTCCTGGCGCCGGTCGATCCCGCGACCGGCGACCGCAAGGCCCTCGCCAAGGCCGCGCGCGACGAGATCGTCGAAGCCCTCGAACCCCTCGGCCCTTCCGGCGGCGGTGCGGATCGCCTATAGGCCGCGGCGATGACCAGACCCGCCCCGAAAACCTTCCGGATCAAGTCGTTCGGATGCCAGATGAACGTCTATGACGGCGAGCGCATGGCCGGGCTGCTCGAGGCCGAAGGGCTGGAGGCGGCCGGCCCGGCCGCGGAGGCCGACCTCGTCGTCCTCAACACCTGCCATATTCGCGAGAAGGCGGCGGAGAAGGTCTATTCGGAGATCGGACGGCTGAAGCGCGACGACGGATCGAGGCCGATGATCGCCGTCGCCGGCTGCGTCGCCCAGGCGGAAGGGGCCGAGATCCCGCGCCGGGCGCCGAGCGTCGACATCGTCGTCGGGCCCCAGGCCTATCACCGCCTTCCCGAGCTGGTCGCCGAGGCCGGCCAGGGCCGGCGCGGGATCGATACGGACATGCCCCTGCTCTCGAAGTTCGGGGCCCTCCCGGCCCGGCGACGGCCCGGGCCGAGCGCCTTCCTCACCGTTCAGGAGGGCTGCGACAAATTCTGCACCTATTGCGTCGTTCCCTATACGCGCGGCGCCGAGGTCTCGCGGCCCTGGACGGCGGTGATGGACGAGGCCCGGGCGCTGGTCGAGGGCGGCGCCCGCGAGATCACCCTGCTCGGCCAGAACGTCAACGCCTGGCGCGAGGAGGGCCGCGACCTCGCCGACCTGATCCGGGCGCTCGACCGGCTGCCCGGGCTCGAGCGGATCCGCTATACGACCAGCCATCCCAACGACATGACCGAAGGCCTGATCAGGGCCCATGCCGAGGTCGAGGCGCTGATGCCCTACCTCCATCTTCCGGTTCAGTCGGGCAGCGACCGGGTGCTCAG
>DASQJV010000573.1:0-4389 GCA_035630855.1 Allosphingosinicella sp.
GCCGAGGAGGAGGGCCGCTTCCTGCTCGAACCGGCTCTTCTCGACCTGGCGGATGCGGATGCGCGGGTTCTTCTCCCCCATCTCGACGAGGCGGTGGGCGAGCGGCGGAAAGGCCTGGGTGACGTCGAGATCGTAGGTGTAGAGATCCTTGGCCTTGACGTAGCCCGCCGCCTCGACCCAGCTCTCATACTCGGCCTTGTTGTGGCCCATCATCACCATCGGCGGATGGTCGTGGCCCTTGATGAGGAGTCCGGGCTCGTCCCAGATGGAGAGGCTGAACGGTCCCATCGCCCGGGTCATGTCGCGGCCCCTCAGCCAGGCCTCGGCGCGGTGGATGAGCTCCGCCGCGACCTCGGCGTCGGCGGCCTCGAACATGCCCCACTGGCCGATTCCCGGGCCCATATGCTCGAGCACCAGAGCGTCGACCTGGGCCGAGATCCGCCCAACGGCCTGGCCGTCGCGCTCGGCGAGGAAGAAGCGCGCCTCGGCATGCTCGAACCAGGGGTTGGTGCGTGGGTCGATGAGGCCGTGGACCTCGGTCTTCAGCGGCGGGACCCAGTTCGGGTCGCCGCGATTGAGGGCGTAGGCGATGTCGACGAACGCCTTGCGGTCGGCGGCGTCCTCGACGGTACGGATCGTAACGGTCATGCGACGAACCTAGCGAAGCGCACCCGCCGACGATAGGGGTCGCGCGGAGCCCCTGACGGCGGCACCGCGCGCGTTTGCGCTTGAAAAGCGGATCAAACCGCCGCTTTGATCGGACGGTGACTCTCGCTACCCAGATCGACCGCTACCTCGCGAGGCTCATCCTCGTGCCCTTGCTGGCGACTCTGACCCTGGCGGCGATGCTGCTCATCCTCGACAAGATGCTGCGCCTGTTCGATTTCGTGGTCAGCGAGGGCGGGCCGGTCGGGGTGGTGTGGCGGATGCTCGCCAACCTCGTGCCCGAATATCTCGCGCTCGGAATCCCGATCGGGCTGCTTCTCGGCACCCTGCTCGCCTTCCGCAAGCTCGCTTTGTCGTCGGAGCTCGACAGCCTGAGGGCGGTCGGCCTCGGCTACACCCGGCTGCTGCGGGTGCCCTACCTCTTCGCGATCGCGCTGATGGGCCTCAACGTCGCCATCGTCGGCTTCGTCCAGCCGGTCGCGCGCTACGGCTACGAGCAATTGCGCTTCGACCTGCGCTCGGGCGCGCTGGGGGCGTCGATCAAGGTCGGCGAGTTCACCAATCTCGGCAAAAGGATGACCCTGAGAGTCGAGGCGAGCCAGGACAAGGGGCGGCTTCTTCACGGAGTCTTCGTCCGCGCCGAGACGAGGGACGGCCGGACGATCGCGGTCACCGCCGACCACGGCACCTTCCTCGCCACCGACGATCCCGACGTCATCCTGCTTCGGCTGCAGAACGGCCGGCTGGTCCACAATTCGCCGAGCTATAAGGCGCCGAGGGTGTTGAGCTTCAAGATCCAGGACCTGCCCGTCGACCTTCCGGCCGTCGCCCGCTTCCGCGGCCGCGGCCGCGGCGACGAGGACGAGCTCACCCTCCCCGAGCTGTTCCGGTTCGGCGGAGCCAAGGCGGCCTCGGTCCCGCCGGCGACCCGCAACGCGATCCGGGCCAATTTCCACTATCGGGTGGTCGAGATCGTGATGATGCTGCTCATGCCGCTGCTGGCGGTGGCGCTTGCGGTTCCGCCCAAGCGGAGCACCTCGGGCCTCGGCATCTTCCTCTCGATCTTCATGGTCGTCGCCTATCACAAGGTGAACCAATATGCCGAGCAGATGGCGGCCCAGGGCCGGATCGACGCGGTGGTCGCCCTTTGGACGCCCTTCTTCCTGTTCGCCGCGCTGATCCTGTGGATGTACTGGACCCTCGCCTACCGGCCCGGCGGCCAGCCGATCGGGGCGCTCGAGCGGGGCTTCGCCAGGCTCGCCAAGGGCGTCGGCCGGGTCCTTCGCCTCGGCGGCGGTCGGCGCGAGCCGGTGCCGGCCGAATGATCAACCTCAACTTCTTCCCGTCTAAACGGATCGCCGTCTACATGGCGCGGATGTTCGTGATGCGCTCGCTGGCGGTGCTGGCGGCCCTGGTCGTGGTCCTGATGACCCTCGACCTGCTCGGCGAATCCGGCAAGATCCTCCGCTATCCGGGCAATGGCGACGCCGAGCTGTGGCGCTACGTCTCGCTCCGAATTCCCCAGCTCATCTCGCGCTTCCTGCCCTTCGCGGTCCTGCTCGGGACCCTGATCACGCTCGCCACCCTCAACCAGAACAGCGAGGTTGTGAGCATGAAGGCGGCCGGCATCTCGGCGCACCAGATCATCGCTCCGCTGATCGTCGCGAGCCTCGGAATCGCGGCGGTGAGCTTCGCCTTCAACGAGCGCATCGTCACCCGGGCCAACGATACTTTGTCGAGCTGGGAGAAGGTCGATTACGGGCCGGTGCCGCGCGACAGCGGGATCCGCCCCAACGTCTGGGTGCGCTGGGGCGACGACCTCATCCTGGCCCGCCAGGTGCGGGGGCGGGGGGCGGCGACCGAGCTTCGCGGAATCAGCATCTACGACCGCGATTACGAGACCCTGAAGGCGATCGTCACCGCCGACCGGGCGAGCCGGTCGGGCAAAGGTTGGCGGCTCGAGAAGGTCGAGACGTTCGACGTCGCCTCGGGAGCCGGGACTCGCGCCGCCGCCATGGACTTCGGCGAGGGGCTCGATCCGACCCAGTTCACCCTCGCCAGCGTCTCCGCCGACGAGCAGGATTTCGCCACCCTGCGCGACTCGGTCCGGCAGCTCAAGTCGGCCGGCCGGCCGACGGCCGAGCTCGAATCGGGCCTCTGGCACAAGCTTTCGGGGCCCTTGTCGGCGGTGCTGATGCCGCTGCTCGCTGGTGTCGCCGCCTTCGGCCTCGCCCGTTCGGGCCAGCTCTTCCTTCGCGCCGTCATCGGCATGTTCCTCGGCTTCGCCTATTTCGTCGCCGACAATTTCGCCCTCGCCATGGGCAATCTCGGCGCCTACCCGCCCCTCCTCGCCGCCTGGGCGCCCTTCGCCCTGTTCGCCCTGATCGGGGAGACGGTCCTTATCCGGACCGAGGAGTGAGGCGACCCCGGCCCCGAATCCCGAAAATAGCCAGATTCATGCTTTCTCCCCGTTGAACCAAATCGGCTTGACGCTACAAGGGACGCGCCCGGGGGCGGGCATCAGCCGTGGTTTGGGGGGATGACTGATGCTGAGGGATTCTGCTTTTACGAGCCGTCGTATGCTCTTGGCCGGACTCGGCGCCGGAGCCTTCGGAGTCGCGGCGAGCGCCGCTCCCGTCCTGCGCCTCGCGCCTTCATCGGGCAAGCCGGCTTCCTGGTGGGACCGGACCTTCCTGTCGCTCCAGGCCGCCGGCCTCGCCGAATGGACCAGCGTGGTCGGGCAGACGTTCATCCTCGAAACGCCGGCTGGGCGGCACGGCCTCAAGGTCGCGGCCGTCACCGCCTTCGCCGCCTCGGGCCCGCGGCCTCGGACGCTCGGCCGGTCGCAGGCCTTCTCGGTCGCCTTCGAGTCGCTGGGCGGAGCGCCTCTGCCCGCGGGCGAGGGGATGTACCGGCTGGCCCACGGCACCCACCCGTCGCTGCCCATCTTCATGAGCGCTCCGACGGCCTTCGGTCGGAAGACCCGGCTGATCGCGGTCTTCAACTAGCCGCTCCGGCGGCGCTCTCCCGGCGTCCAGGCGCCCTTGCACCCGCGAGGAAGCGGGCATAGCGGCGTCTGGTGGCGATGCCACCGGCGGATCGTCGCCGATCATCTCATCGCCCGCGGCGAGAGCGTCTTCCACCTGATGGACAAGGCCCGCTCCGAGCCGGCGCGGCTGTCCGAAGGCGCCCGCGTCGCCGCTGGGCTCGTGACAGAGCCGGCAGCGCGGCCCCGCCGGTCGCCAGATGCAGAAATTGCCTTCGGTGAGGAAGTTTCATTGCCAGTCCTCCAGGTCAAGCCGGTGCGGACGGCGGTGCGAATAGTCTACTTCCGTTTGTAGGGAACGGGGAAGGGACGTCGGCCGTCACCCCAACAGGCCCATCCAGAGTGCTATAATCTGGTCGGTTACCCATGCCTGGGGTTGGACCCATGAGGCGGCGTGAATTTCTCGGAGTGCTCGGCGGCGCGGCGGCGTGGCCGCTTGCGGCGCGCGCGCAGCAGGGCGAGCGCGTGAGACGGATCGGCGCGCTTGCGGGCGGCGTCGCGGCGGACGATTCGGACGCGCAGGCCAACGTTGCGGCGTTCCTGCAAGGGCTGCAGCAATTGGGCTGGACCGAGGGCCGCAACCTGCGGATCGATTATCGCTGGGGCGACGGGAACCCTGCCAATATTCGCAGACACGCAGCCGAGCTGGCGGCACTCGCGCCGGACGTCCTTCTAAT
>DASQJV010000574.1:0-9070 GCA_035630855.1 Allosphingosinicella sp.
CGATCCGGAAGCAATCCGACACGTGAGGGTCCAGACCCATTACCGGAGGTGGCCGTGATCGTGCGGGGAAGGCGGCTGGGTAGGAGAGCGCCGCCGGGCGGGCCGGTAGCCCGTCCAAGGTGCTCGACGCCCCCAGCCGCCTTCCCCGGACGACCGCGAAGCGGCGGGTTGTCCTTTGCCGCCCGGCGGCGTCGCGTCGTCGGTCACGATGCGTTTAGCATCGCTCCCTCCTAGCTTCTTGCCGGACAACAAATGCCAACCCGTCACGGCCTCCTCCGGTAATGGGTCTGGACCCTTGTCCACCCTTCCTGCCGCCGAACGCACGGCAATGCTTGACGTTGACCAAATTGGCGCAAGGATAGCAAGCACATGACCAGCCCCCCGAAAAGCCGATCCCGCCCTTCGGCGTCGACCCTCATCCTCATCGTCGCCGCGGCGATCGCCCTGGTCTCGGCCGCGGTCGCGATCTCGCGGGGCATGAGCGCAGGCTCCGGCGGCGGTGGCGGCGGTCCGGCGGCGAAGGACTGGCGGGTGGTGGGCTGGGCCTATGCCCAGGCCGGCAATGCCGAGGAGGCCGCCGCCGCCTATCGCAAGGCGGCCGCGCTGGAGCCCGGCAACGCCGAGAACTGGTCGTCGCTCGGCGAGGCCCTGCAGGTGGCGAGCGCGACGTCGGTTCCGGAGGCGGCGGCGGCCTTCCGCAAGGCGATCGAGCTCGACCCGAGCGATCCCAGGGCGCGCTATTTCCTCGCCGTCCAGAAGGACCTGGGCGGCGACCCCAAGGGCGCGGTCGAGGACTGGCTCGCCTTCCTCAAGGACACGCCGCCCGGGGCGCCGTGGGAGGCCGACCTCCGGCGCACGATCGAGCAGACCGCGGCCAGGCACCGGATCGACCTCGCCGGCCGGATGCCCGCGGCGGGGACCACCGGGACGGCGACCTCCGGCATTCCGGGCCCGACGCCGCAGCAGCTCGCCGCCGCCTCGTCGCTGCCGCCCTCCGAGCAGGCGGCGATGGTCGAGCAGATGGTGGCCCGGCTCGAGGGCCGGCTGAAGGCGAATCCGAAGGACGAGGACGGCTGGATCCGGCTGATGCGCTCGCGGATGGCGCTGGGCGAGACGAAGGCGGCTCAGGCGGCCCTCCGCTCCGGCCTCGCCGCCTTCGCGGCCGACAGCGCCGCCGCCGGCCGCCTGAAGAGCGCCGCCGCCGAGCTCGGAGTCCCGGCCGGGGGCTGAAACGACCGGGTCGAATCACCCGGTCCCGTTCGCCCTGAGCCTGTCGAAGGGCTTTCCTTCCTCTTTCCCGAGCCGAAAGAAGTGGGCTTCGACAGGCTCAGCCCGAACGGGGATGGGACGGGCTGACCGCCGAATGCTGTGGAGCGCCCCGAAAATCGGCTTTCCCGTTCGCCCGATGGGCTTTTTGTATAGTCCCGCGGGTCATCTACCGTCGGCGAATGGACGGCCCCCTCATCGTCTCGATCGTCGGCACCCGGCCCGAGGCGATCAAGATGGCGCCGGTCGCACGGGCCCTCGCCGGCCTAGAGGGAATCGAGCATCAGATCCTCCTGACCGGCCAGCATCCGGGCCTCTGCGCCTATTTCGACCGGCGCGCGCAGACCGTGCGCCAGCTCCGCTTCAGCCCGCTCGGCCGCACTCCGGACGGGGTGCGCGAGGCGCTCGGAACCATGCTCCGCGGCCGCTTCCGGACGCGGCGGATCGACCTCGTCCTCGTCCATGGCGACACGACCAGCGCCGTCGCCGGCGCGCTCGCCGCTCGGGCCTGCGGAATCCCGGTCGGCCATGTCGAGGCCGGGCTTCGCTCGTTCGATCTCGACCAGCCTTTCCCGGAGGAAGGCCACCGGGTCGCCATCGACGCCGTCGCCGACCTTCTGTTCGCGCCGACCGACGGGGCCGCCGACAATCTCCGGCGGGAGGGCCGGGCTTCGGGCCGGATCCTGGTCACCGGCAATACCGGGATCGATGCCCTGCTCCAGGCCCGGGCTCGGATCGCCCGGCCCGGCGCGCCGGCCAACCCCGATCGCCGGCTGATCCTCGCCACCTGTCACCGCCGCGAGAATCAGGGGATTCCGGCGCAGGCGGTGTGCGGAGCGCTGAAGCGGATGGTACGGGAGCTGCCGGTGCGCGTGGCGGCTCCGCTCCACCCCAATCAGGCGACCCGGCGCGGAGTCGAGACGGCCCTCGCCGGAACCCCGTTCGTCGAGCTGCTCGAGCCGCAGGGCCATGAGGCGATGGTTCGGCTGATGGATTCGAGCTGGCTGATCCTCACCGACAGCGGCGGGCTGCAGGAGGAGGCCCCGGCGCTCGGCAGGCCGGTGCTGGTGCTTCGCAACGTCACCGAGCGGCCCGAGGCGCTGGCGAGCGGGAATCTCGAGCTGGTCGGAACCGACCCCGACCGGATCTTCGGGGCGGTTGCCGGCCTGCTCGCCGACGAGAGGAAATATGCCCGGATGGCGCGCCCCGCCTTCCCCTTCGGTGACGGCCGTGCGTCGGAGCGGATCGCGGAGGCGATCGGGGCGTGGCTGGCGGAGCGGGACATTTAGACCCTCTCCCGTACTTCACGGGAGAGGAGGGGCCCAAGCCGAAGGCTTGGGAGGTGAGGGTCTTGCTGAGTCCGGCGTACAGACCCTCACCTCCCACCGCTTCGCGGCGGGCCCCTCCTCTCCCGCGGAAAGCGGGAGAGGATGACTACTAGCCCGCCCGCTTGAGCCGGTCGAGCAGCCGGTCGCGGGCGGCGAGGATCTCGGACTGGCGCTCGATCAGGACGTCGCGGGCGAGGAAATGGCCGGTGATGCGGAGGCCGGCGAGGATGTCGGGCCAGCCGGCGTCGCGGGCTCCGAGCATGAGCGGCGGAAGCGGGAACAGCCGGTCCTGATATCCCGACGCCGCCCCGGCGCTGACCGCCCGGCCGCTCTTCGGGCTGACGAAGGCGAGCCCGTCCCTCGCCCCGGTCGCGGCGCATTCGCCGAGGTCGAGCCCGAAGCCGAGCTCGGCGAGAACGCCCAGCTCGTAGAGGACCAGCGACGGCGCCCAGCTCCGGGCGCTCGGCGAGGCCTCGATCGCGGCGAGCAGGCCCTCCAGCGCCTCGTACAGTCGGGGATAGGGCTGGCCCTCGGGAAGGGCGGTGGCGGCGAGCGCGGTCGTCCATTCGATCGCCGCCGCGGGCAGCGCCTCGCCGAGCAGGGGAGCTCGGCTGGCGGCGAGCTCGACCGAGAGCTGGGCGAGCTGCTCCTCGGTCCGGGCGCGATATTCGGCCTGGACGAGGTTGCCGGGCAGCAGGATCGGGCGAAGCCGGCGCGACCTCCCGCCGCGCACGAAGCCCGCCTGGATCCCGGCGTCGGGCGTGAGCGCCCGGACGATCGCGCCATGCTCGCCATGCGGCCGGACCGCGCAGATGATCGCCGGGGTGAGGAGATGCATGGGGACAGACTAGCGGGATTGGGCGACGAGGAGAAACGCCGCGGTGGAACCCTCATTCCTCCCCGAGCTTGTCTCGGGGAGGGGGACCGCGGCGCGAAGCGTCGCGGTGGAGGGGAGATCCTGACTCTGGATCACCCCTCCACCGCGCTTCGCGCGGTCCCCCTCCCCCAGCAAGCTGGGGGAGGAATTTTACCCCGACGGGTGGAAATAGTCGTAGATGCCCCTCGCCATCGTCCTGGAGATCCCGGGCGCTTTCTCCAGATCCTCCAGGGCCGCCCCGCGCACCGCCTTCGCCGTCCCGAAATGCATGAGCAGGGCCCGCTTCCGGCTCGGGCCGATTCCCGGGACCTCGTCGAGCGGGCTCGCGGTCATGCTCTTGGCGCGCTTCTGGCGGTGGGCGCCGATGGCGAAGCGGTGGGCCTCGTCGCGGAGCCGCTGGATGTAGAAGAGGACGGCGGAATTGGGGGGAAGCTGGAAGTCGCGCCCGTTGGCGAGATGAAGGGTTTCCCGGCCGGCGTTGCGGTCCGGACCTTTGGAGACTCCGACGACCGGGACGTCGTGGATGCCGGCGCATTCCAGCGTCTCCAACACCGCGGAGAGCTGGCCCTTGCCGCCGTCGATCAGGAGCAGGTCCGGCCATTCGCCGCGGCTCCGGTCGGGGTCCTCCTTCTCGAGCCGTGCGAAGCGGCGTCCGAGCACCTCGCGCATCATCGCGAAATCGTCGCCCGGCGCCGTCTCGGGGCGCTTGATGTTGAACTTCCGGTAGGCGTTCTTCCGGAAGCCCTCGGGCCCGGCGACGATCATCGCTCCGACCGCGTTGGTGCCCATGACGTGGCTGTTGTCGTAGACTTCGATCCGCTGCGGCGGCTCGGCGAGCTCCAGCACCTCGGTCAAGGCCCGCATCGTCTTCGCCTGGGTGCTGGTCTCGGCGAGGTGGCGGTCGAGCTCCTCCTCGGCGTTGCGCGAGGCCTGGCGGATCATCCGGACATGGTCGCCGCGCTTGGGGACGCGGATCGTCACCTTACGGTCGGAGCGCTCCGACAGCGCCTCGGCGACCAGCTCCGCCTCGGGCACCTCGCGATCGAGTAGCACCTGCCGGGGCGGCGGCACCTCCTCGTAGAATTGCATCAGGAAGCTGGCGAGGACCTCGGCCTCGGGCACGTCGGCGGTATGGGCCGGGAAGAAGCTTCGATGGCCCCAATTGTTGCCGCCGCGGATGAAGAAGGCCTGGACGCACATCGTCCCGCCCTTGCAGGCCAAAGCGAAGATGTCGGCGTCGCCGAGCCCCTCGGCGGCGATCGCCTGCGAGCCCTGGATGAAGGTCAGCGAGCGGAGGCGGTCGCGGAACACGGCGGCGAGCTCGTAATCCATCGCCTCGGCCGCCTCGTTCATCGCCGCGGCGAGCTTCTGCTGGACCTGGCTCGACTTGCCGGCGAGGAAGGCTTTCGCGTCCTCGACCAGCTCGGCATAGGCCTCGGGCGTCACCCGGCCGACGCAGGGCGCCGAGCAGCGGCGGATCTGGAAGAGCAGGCACGGCCTTTTGCGGGTGGCGAGGAAGGTGTCGGTGCAGCTTCGAAGCAGGAACAATTTCTGAAGCGCGTTGAGTGTCCGGGTGACCGAGCCGGCGCTTGCGAACGGCCCGTAATATTGCCCCTTGTGGCGCCGCGCGCCGCGATGCTTGCGGATCTGCGGGAAGGCATGGTCCTCGCGAAGCAGGATGAAGGGGAAGCTTTTGTCGTCCCTCAGCAGGACGTTGTAGGGCGGCCGGTAGCGCTTGATCAGCTGAGCCTCGAGCAGAAGCGCCTCGGCCTCGGTGTTGGTGGTGACGATCTGCATCGAGCGGGTCTGGGCGACCATGCGCTGGAGCCGCTTGGTCAGCCGAGCCACCTGGGTGTAGTTGGTCACCCGGTTCTTCAGCGCCCGCGCCTTGCCGACGTAGAGGACGTCGCCCCTGGCATCGAGCATCCGGTAGACCCCGGGGCGCACCGGCAGCTGCTTCACGACCTTGCGGATCGCCGCCACGCCCGCCTCCAGGTCCGGCTGGTCGCTGCCGCGGACGGTATAGGCCGATTTCTCCTCGTTGAAGCGGTCGGTGGGCGGAGTGTCGGTCACAGCGCCGATCTAGATGCCGCCGCCGGTCATGTTAAGGTGAGGCGTGCCGACGCCCGACGATTTCCGCCGAATCGCCCTCGCCTTTCCCGGCGCGGAAGAGGGCTCGCACATGGGCCATGCCGATTTCCGGGTGGGCGGGAAGATTTTCGCCACGCTCGGCTCGCCGGACGAGGCGTGGGGGATGGCGTCGCTGATGCCGGAGCAGCAATCGGATTTCATGACCCTGGCCCCAGAGGCGTTCAAGCCGGCGGCGGGAGCGTGGGGGCGCGGCGGAAGCACCCTGGTGCGGCTTGAGGCCGTGACGGAGGAACTGCTCGAGACGGTGCTTGCGGCCGCTTGGCGGAAGCGGGCGCCTCGGAGCTTGCAGAAATAGCTCACGAACGCGGTGCGAACCCATTTTTGAACGCAAAGACGCAAAGACGCAAAGATTCCGCGGAGCGGCAAAATTCCAGGGTGGTCCGACCAGGCCGAGTCCGCCGTTAGCCGCTGTGGAGATGGAGCGCTCCGCGCTCTTTGCGTCTTTGCGTCTTTGCGTTGAAAAATCCGACCGGCACTGCAGTGGCGGATGGGTTCGGTCGGCGCAGAACCGTCATTCCGGCGAAGGCCGGAATCCATGAACACCGCCGACGGCTGACTGGAAACGATGGTGTTCATGGATCCCGGCCTTCGCCGGGATGACGGCTTAAGTGGCTTGGCCCAGGCCTTCGATGGTGCGGTCGACCAGGGCCTTGTCGGCGCCGGCGTCGAGCTTCTCGCGGATCAGGGTCTCGGCGGCGGCGGCGGCGGCGCTCGCGGCTTTGGCCCTGACCTGGTCGAGGGCGGAGCGCTCGGCGGCGGCGATCTTGTCCTCGGCCATCCGGCCGCGGCGCTCGACCAGAGCGGAGGCGTCGGTTTCGGCCTGGCGGACGATGCCCTCGGCCTCGGCGCGGGCGCGCTCGAGCAGTGCGGCCGCCTCGGTGTCGGCCTGGGCGGAGCGGGCCTCATATTCGGCCTTGATCGCCTCGGCCTCCGAGCGCAGCTGGGCGGCTTCGTCGAGCTGGGCGCGGATCGCGGCGATCTTGGAGTCGAGCGCCTTGCCGATCAGGGCCGGGACCCGCTTCCAGACCAGGATGGCGAGGACCACGACCATGGCCAGAGCGATCCATTGCGGGGCGTCGAGGCCGAAGGCGGTCGGGAGCGGGTGATGCTCGGGCGCTCCGACATGCTCGACTCCGGCCGCCTCGGCGCCGTCGCCCGGCGCCTCGCGGACGTGGACGTCCTTGGGATTTTCCTCAGCCATTGCTCATCGCATTCCTGACGGCGCGCGCCGCCTCGTCGCTATCGACCGAAACCCCGGCCAGCCGCTCGACCATCTCGCGCGCCGCCTCGGCGGCGACGCTCTCGATCTCGCCGAGGGCCGCCTCGGTGGCGGCCCGGATCCGCGATTCCTCGGCTTCCACTTTCGCCCCGATGTCGGCGTTGGCCGCCTTCATCCGCTCCTCGGTCGCCTTGGCGCTGGACTGCTTGGCGGCCTGGGCGACCTTCAGCGCCTCGGCGCGGCTGGAGTCCATCCGCTCGCGATAGGCGGCCTCGGTCTCCTCGGCCGCCGAACGCGCGGCCTGGGCCGCGGCGAGGTCGCCGGCGATCCGGCTGTCGCGCGCCTCGACGGTCGACTGGATCTTGGGGAGCATCATCCGGCCGATGCCGAAATAGAGGATGGCGAGCACCAGCAGCAGCCAGAAGAACTGCGAGTAAGCGGCGTCGGCCAGCTGATTGATCTGGGGCATGGGCGTTAGTGACAGTCACTAGTGACTGTCACTCCTCCTCTTCTTAGCGGGCGTAGAGGATGATCATCGCCACGGCGAAGGCGATCAGGCCGAGCAGCTCGGCGGCCGCGAAGCCGATGAACAGGCGGCCCTGCTGGCTGTCGGCGGCGGCCGGGTTGCGGATCGCGCTCTCGAGGAACGAGCCGAAGACGTTGCCGACGCCGACCGCGGCGGCGCCGACGCCGATCGCGGCAAGACCGGCGCCGATGACCTGGGCAGAAGCGAAATCCATGACAATCTCCTTGGGAAAAACGGTTGAAAGCTAGTGAAGGTTGACCGCGTCGTTGATGTAGAGCGAGGTCAGGAGGGCGAAGACATAGGCCTGGATCGCGCAGACCAGGATCTCCAGCGCCATCACCCCGACGATGAACAGGAACGAGAGCAGGCTGACGGCGGGGCCGATGCCGCCGGCGTTGATCCCCTGGACGACGAAGCTCCCGAACACCTCGACGAGGATGTGGCCGGCGATCATCGCGACGAAGAGCCGCAGCGCGAGGCTGAACGGGCGGACCATGAAGGAGAGCAATTCGATCAGGAAGATCATCGGAAGCATCGGCTTGGGCGTGCCGTGCGGGATGAACAAAGAGAAGAAGTGGAAGCCGTGCTTCCAGAAGCCGACGATGAGGACGATTCCGAAGCTGATGATCGCCATGATCCCGGTGACGGTGAACTGGCTGGTGACGGTGAAGGGCTGCGCCCCGACCAAAGCGAAGGGCATCAGCCCGAGCAGATTGGCGAAGAGGATGAACATGAACACCGTGAACACCCACGGCATGTACTTGCGCCCCTCGGGGCCGATGTTGGTCGTCACCATCGAGTGGATGAAGCCGGTGACTCCCTCGACCATCACCTGCCAGCGGCCGGGCACGAGCTCGCGCTTCATCCCGCCGAGCATGAAGATCCAGATCAGGGCGAGGATGACGAGCATCCACAACGCGCTGTTGGTGAAGACGAACGGGCTCCCGTCCAGATTGCCCGCCAGCGGGCTGATCTGGAACTGGTGCATCGGATCGATCTTGCTCTCGGCCGCCACTCTTTAAGTCCCTTGGCCCGTCACTCGGGCTTCTGCTGCGAAATCTTCCAAACTTCCCACATGGCGGCGCCGAACCCGAGGAACAGCATCGCCACCCAGATCGTCCGGGTGCCCGCGAAGCGGTCGATCACCCACCCGATCAGGGCGCTTCCCAGCGGGTAGCTGACCAGCACGGAAATGACTCGCATTCCCTGGCGCTGGCCAGTCTGCGGAGCGCGCTTCTGAGTCCCGCCGGTCCTCGCCGCTTCCGCCGCCTGTGCGGCCCTCAATCGCTCATCGAGCGAATCGAGCCGCGCGTCCTCGGGAAGCTTCGGGTCCTGCCGGTGCTCGTCTTCCGCCATGTCTTTCTTCCATGGACGACCGCGCTCGGAGGCGGATCGAAGGGTGCGAGGACATGCCGGCGAACGAACCCCGCCAAGGCGCCGCCCCTTTAGGAAGGGGGGTGGACCAAGTCAACTCTTGTGCGGTGCGGCAAAAGGGCTGAATGCGTGGCGCCTGCGCCATCCGAGCCAAATCCGCGATCGCGGTGCCGGCCGGTTTTTCAACGCAAAGACGCAAAGACGCAAAGAGCGCGGAGCGCTCCACAGCCGCCCAAGCTGCGGGAGACGCGACCTTAGCGGGATGAACCAGAATTTGTCCGCTTCGCGGAATCTTTGCGTCTTTGCGTCTTTGCGTTCAAAAATGGCTT
>DASQJV010000575.1:0-3447 GCA_035630855.1 Allosphingosinicella sp.
GGAGCGGCTCAGACGCGGGCCCCCTCCACCATGCTTCGCATGGTCCCCCTCCCCGTTCCGGGGAGGAGCAAGGTGGGGGATGGTGTTCATCCCCTCGCCTCGTCCATCAGCGACCGCATCCGCCCGACGCTGTCGCCGAGCCCGGTGAAGATCGCCTCGCCGACCAGGAAATGGCCGATGTTGAGCTCCCTCAACTGCGGGATTGCGGCGACGGGCTGGACGTTGGCGAAGGTCAGGCCGTGGCCGGCATGGGGCTCGATCCCGTTCTTGGCGGCGAGGGCGGCGGAGTCCGCCAGCCGGCGCAGCTCCGCCGCCTGCTCCTCGCCCTCGAGATGGGCGTAGCGGCCGGTGTGGAGCTCGACGACCGGCGCCTTGAGCCGGATCGCCGCCTCGATCTGGCGCGGGTCGGGCTCGATGAACAGGCTCACCCTGATGTTGGCGGCGCCGAGGCGCTCGACGAAGGGCATCAGCTGATTGTCCTGGCCGGCCGCGTCGAGGCCGCCCTCGGTGGTCCGCTCCTCGCGCTTCTCGGGGACCAGGCAGGCGGCGTGGGGGCGGTGGCGAAGCGCGATCTCGAGCATCTCCTCGGTCGCCGCCATCTCGAGGTTCAAGGGGATGGTCAGCCGTGCGATCAGCTCGGCGATGTCCTCGTCGCGTATGTGGCGGCGATCCTCGCGCAGGTGCGCGGTGATGCCGTCGGCGCCCGCCTCGGCGGCGAGCAAAGCGGCGCGCACCGGATCGGGGAAATCGCCGCCGCGCGCGTTCCTGATCGTCGCGACATGGTCGATATTGACTCCGAGGCGAAGCTGCCGGGTCACGCCGCTTTTCGGCTCCCGGGCTTCTCGGCGGGCACGGCCGCGAGCTCGGCCGGCACCGCCTCCGGCTCGTAGACCGGAACGTCGAGCCGGATCAGCGGGAAGAAGGGCACTCCGAGGTCGGCGAGGCCGTTCGAGCGGTCGACAAGGGCGGCCGCGGCGACGACCTCGCCGCCGGCGTCGGCGATGGCCCGGATCGCCTCTCGGGAGCTGAGGCCGGTGGTGACCACGTCCTCGACGAGCAGGGCTTTCTGCCCGGGCTCGATCCGGAAGCCGCGGCGAAGCTCGAAGGTGCCGGACGGGCGCTCGAGGAAGATCGCCTCGAGCCCGAGCGAGCGGCCCATCTCATGGCCGATGATGATCCCGCCCATCGCCGGCGAGACGATGAGGGCGAGCTTCGAGCGGATTTCGAGCGGCAGGCCGTGCGCCAGCGCCGAAGCCAGCCGGGAGGCGCGGGCGGGATCCATCAGAACCCGCGCGCATTGCAGGTAGCGCGGGCTGTGAAGGCCCGAGGAGAGGATGAAATGCCCCTCGAGCAAGGCCTCGGCGGCCCGGAACTCGGCGAGAATATCCTCTTCGTCCATGCGTCTCTTTCCGGCGGTGGGGGCCGGCGGCGTGATAGGCCGCGAAAAGGGCGGCTTCAAGGCGATCCAAGAGCCTTGAGGCGCACCGGCCTCCTGCCTATAAGGCCCGCCAATCCGCCGTCCCGGCCCGAATCCGTTCTGCTCAGTCCGCAAGCTCCCGAAGGGTTTAGATGAAGACTCCCCTCAAGCTGATCCTCGCCGCAGCCGCCCTCGGGCTGGCTCCGGCCGCCGCTTTCTCGCAGGCGGCTCCGGCCGCCGCTCCCGCCGCTCAGACCCCGGCGCCCGCCGCCCAGGCGCCGAGGGACGCGATCAGCGCCAATTCGCAGGCGGCGCCCGCCCAGCCGGAAGAGATGAGCCCGGCCGAGACGGGCTCGCAGGAGCCCTCCAACGCGAGCGTGCTCGCCAGCAGCCCGGCCCGGACCTCGCCCAATGCGACGGTCGGCCAGCCGACCGGCGCCCTGGGCTTCCAGCCCCAGGTCACCCCGATCGGCGAGGAGGCGCTGTTCTTCCACAACACCATCCTGATGCCGATCATCACGATCATCTCGATCTTCGTCCTCGCCCTTCTCCTCTACGTCATGATCCGCTTCCGCCGGAGCGCCAATCCGGTGCCGTCCCGGACCACCCACAACACCATGCTCGAAGTGGTGTGGACTCTGGTGCCGGTGCTGATCCTGGTCGCGATCGCGGTTCCGTCGATCAGGCTCCTCGCCCACCAATATGCGCCGCCCAAGGCCGACATCACGGTCAAGGCGACCGGCAACCAATGGTATTGGACCTATACCTATCCCGATCATGGCGGCTTCGAGATCGTCTCCAACGGCCTCAAGGACGAGGACGCCAAGGCCCGCGGCGAGCCGCGCCTGCTCGCCGTCGACGAGCGCATGGTGGTTCCGCAGGGGGCGACGGTGAAGATGATCATCACCGCCGCCGACGTCATCCACAGCTGGGGCGTGCCCGCTTTCTGGACGAAGCTCGACGCGGTGCCCGGCCGGCTCAACGAGACCTGGTTCAAGACCGACAAGCCGGGGGTCTATTACGGCCAGTGCTTCGAGCTGTGCGGCGCCCGCCACGCCTACATGCCGATCGCGGTCGAGGTCCTGCCGCCGGCGCAGTTCGCCGCCTGGGTCGCGTCGAAGGGCGGCAAGATGCCCGGGCCGGGCGGAGTCAAGGCGCCCGATTCCACCGCCGCCTCGCCGGTCACCAACCCGCCGGCCGCCGCGCCGGGCGGAGCTTCGGACGCGACCGGGACCAGCCCCGCGCCGCCGGGCGTGACCGCCGGCACGACGGCTCCGCCGACGTCGAGCCAGGGCGCCACCAATACCAAGACCGGAAACTGACATGACCGACACCACCGCCAACGCCACGCATTTCGAAGCGCATGGCGCCCATTCGGCCCATCACGACGCCGAGCACGTGCCCGGCTTCTTCGTGCGCTGGTTCATGTCGACCAACCACAAGGACATCGGCACCCTCTATTTGATCTTCGCGATCGTCGCCGGGATCATCGGCGGCACGGTCTCGGGCATCATGCGCGCCGAGCTGGCATCGCCGGGCATGGACTTCCTCCCCGCCTGGGCCGGGAGCATGGACCAGGCCAATCACCTCTGGAACGTGCTGATCACCGCCCACGGCCTGATCATGGTCTTCTTCATGGTCATGCCGGCGATGATCGGCGGCTTCGGCAACTGGTTCGTGCCGCTGATGATCGGCGCTCCGGACATGGCCTTCCCGCGGATGAACAACATCAGCTTCTGGCTGCTCGTCCCGGCCTTCATCCTTCTGCTCGGCTCGGCCTTCGTTCCGGGCGGCACCGGCAACGGCGCCGGAGTAGGCTGGACGGTCTACGCGCCGCTCTCCACCAGCGGCTCGTCCGGCCCTGCCGTCGACATGGCCATCTTCTCGCTCCACCTCGCCGGCGCCTCGTCGATCCTTGGTGCGATCAACTTCATCACCACCATCTTCAACATGCGTGCGCCGGGCATGACCCTGCACAAGATGCCGCTGTTCGTCCGGTCGGTGCTGGTCACCGCGTTCCTGCTGCTACT
>DASQJV010000576.1:0-2919 GCA_035630855.1 Allosphingosinicella sp.
GCGCTACGCGAGGGGCGGCGGCACCGAGTTCGACTACAATCTCACCCTCTCGAACGCGATCGTGAAGCCGGGCGAGACGCTGACCGTGTCGGGCGCCCTGCTGATGGCGAGCGAGACGATGATACTGGACGCCAGCCAGGAGGCGGACGGCTTCCTCCGCCTGTTCGGCGGCCGGGCCGACGACACATTGAAGGGCGGCGCCAATGCCGACCTCATCCACGGCAATCTCGGCGCCGATAGGCTCGCGGGCGGGGGTGGGGCGGACATCTTCCGCTTCGACTCAACGGCGGAGTCGAATTCGGCGGCGGG
The DNA here is from genome assembly GCA_035630855.1 of Allosphingosinicella sp. GTDB lineage: Bacteria > Pseudomonadota > Alphaproteobacteria > Sphingomonadales > Sphingomonadaceae > Allosphingosinicella. Next base: position 310 of record DASQJV010000576.1, read on the forward strand.
GGACCAGATCCTCGACTTCACGCCCGGCACCGACAAGATCGATCTCGGCCGGATCGACGCCAACAGCCTCGCCGACGGCGACCAGGCCTTCGCCTGGATCGGCTCGAACGCGTTCAGCGGCTTGGCCGGCGAGCTCCGCGTCTACGAGCAAAACGGGAGCTGGTTCGTCGAGGGCGATGTCGACGGCGACGGAGCCGCCGACCTCGTCATCGCGCTGACGCTGCAGGGCCCGGTCCCGCTCGGGGCGGGGGACTTCCTGCTCTGAACCTCGTCCGTTCCGGCGGAAGCCGGATCGAGAAATCGCATCCAGCGAAAGCTTCGAATCGGACCCCGTCCCCGGATTCCAGGTCAAGCCCCGGAATGACGGATTCGGGGCCTCGCCGACGTTTTGCGAACGGCAGTGTCGTTTCCGCCACGCTGTGTTCCGATCCGGACCCATATTCTGTTGCGCGGGCTTCGGGATTGTGGCTCTAAAGGGGATTAAGTCTTTCTTAACACTGTTTGACTCGCGCATCGGCGGGGTTCACACATCTGCCCGAGGGGGAGTGGCTGCGTCCGATTCGGAGGCATGCCCTTGCCCCTGCTTCGGAAGGGGCAGCCTTGAGCAATCCGACGATCGGCGCAGGCGAATATTCCCTCCTTGTTCGGCGGTGCCGCCGGCCGACTGGCCTCTATTCGCGTCCGGAAGGGCTGAGGGTCGCCGGACCGGGAGCGTCGGGCGCCGGCCCGCCGCCGGGCCGGGCCGCCGCGACGTCGCCATATCCGCCGCAATATCGCTTGCCGGCTAAGCCGCCGAGCACTCGCACTCCGCAAAAGTCCCCGGGGCGCATGACCACGTCGCGAAGGACCATCGCTCGGCCGTCGCGCAGCTCCACCGTCAGATGCCCGTCGGGACCGACCCTGACGAAGGCCGTGGACAAGGTCCGGCGCCCCTCGGCTTCGGCGGGCGAGTCCGCCCGCGGCGCCGGAGCAGGCGATCCCCGGGCGGCTTGCGCCCGGTCGCTCGGACCTGCGGTCTCCGGACCCGGGCTGGGGTTGCGCATGGCGGCTTCCTTAGGCGGAGGATTGCAGGCGGCGAGCGCCGCGCTGAATGGCAGCAAGAGGCAGGGCGTCGCGCCCTTCGCGAGCTTGAACACAGCCCTGGCTACACGAACCGCGCCCTCGAGTCACCGGACAAGCGGCGTCTTCGCCGGCCGTGACCGGGTCGGCGCCGAAGCGGCGGCCTTATCCGCCGCCGGCACGCATCGAAACAATTCAGTCAAATTCCACTGGGGGTACCAATGAGCATTTCCCAACGCGGCAGCAACACCCCCGTCGGCGACGACGCGCCCCTCGGCAACGCCTCCGTCGGCGACCAGTTCAACCGGTTCGAGGCCGATATCGCCACGCCCTCGGACGCCCTGGTCAGCCCCGGGCCCGAGATCGGCATCAGCGCCCCCGAGGACGAACTGGTCAGCCCTGGGATCGAGATCGGAATCAGCGCGCCGACGACGGACGAGGCCGTCCCCGTCGACAACGCGCCCGCCGGCGGCGAAGGCGACTTGTCGGGTCTCGGCACCTGGGAATCGGTGATCGAGCTGACGATCGCGGACGATCCTGATGAGATCAACAATCAGAAAGGCGGCGGCGCGGCCTTCGACCCGCGCGCGGCCAATCCGGAAAGCGGGAATATCGGCCAGCTCCTGACGCTCGGCACCAATCCCGATGGAAGCCACTTCTTCTCGGGCAACCGCAACGTCGATGCCACCCTGATCGGCTCCAAGTGGGGCAGCCTGAACCTCACCTACAGCTTCCCGACGTCGGGCTCGAACTACAACGGCATCGGCCTGGACCCCAACGGCGTCAACGTCTACCATATCGACCTCGGCCCCCAGCAGCAGGCGGCGGCGCGCGCGGCCTTCGCCCTGATCGCGTCGGTGACCGGGCTGACGCTCACCGAAATCACCGAGACGGACAGCGTTCACGCCAACATCCGAATCTCGCAGACTGCCGACCAGGACGCCCCTTCCGCCTACGGCGGCTTCCCGTCCGACACCCGCGGAGTCGCGGGCGACATCTGGTTCGGCCGGACCAACCAGCCTTATTACGATCTCGCCTTCAAGGGCACGTGGGGCTTCTCCACCATGATGCACGAGATCGGCCACACCATGGGGCTGAAGCACGGGCACCAGGATTATACGAACAGCGACATATCCGCCTTCTTCGGGACGTTCCCGCGGTTCGGCAGCCAGTCGCTGACCCCGGATCGCGACGGCCAGGCCTGGTCGCTGATGACCTATACGCCGGCCCCGTTCACCAACAGCAACTTCGCCGGCGAGAAGGTCAACCAGCCGCAGACCTACATGCAGTACGACATCGCCGCGCTGCAATATCTGTACGGCGCCAACTTCAGCACCAATAACGGCGACAGCGTCTACACCTTCAGCGAGACGACCGGGGAGATGTTCATCAACGGCGTCGGCCAGGGGGCTCCGTCGGCCAACAAGATCTTCCTGACCATCTGGGACGGCGGCGGCAACGACACGATCGATTGCTCCAACCAGACCAACTCGTGCCTGATCACGCTGGTCGAGGGCAGCTACAGCTCGATCGGGCTGCGCGACCCGTTCG